>CACDEI010000081.1 GCA_902551695.1 uncultured Pseudomonadota bacterium | reverse complement strand
CAGAACCAGCACCTGAGTATCTATTTACAAGATCAAGATTCCTCACTGGTATATAAAGTTTATCACCATCCGCATATATAATTTTCAGAAATTCTTCTGGCACTCCACCTGTATTTAAAATCTCTAAGCCTGCGTAGCGGCCCACACCATAATCTTCGTGAACAACTGCATCCCCAGACTCTAACTCGGTTAGATTTTGTATTAGAGATTCTAGATTTTCCCGAGTCTTATCGGACTTAGCTTTTCTCTTTTGAGTAGGCTTAGATTGTTCAAAAATATCATCCTCGGCTATAACCTTTATGCTGGGGTCAATGATATCAAAGCCCTCTTCCAACTCTCCGAAAATAACGCCTATGGGACTTGCTGAACTTATGATCCCCTTCCAGGAGTTAAACTTTTCTAGAACTATATTTCGATCCTTAAACAACTCGCACAACGTGGAAAATCTCCCGTTACTCGAGACAATAAAAATAATCTTAGAATTTTTCTTTTCAAGGTAGTCTAGAAGAAAATCTACCGATTCACTGTGGTTATTCTTAAATAAAAGATTCAAATTTTTTTTAATTTTCTTAGAAAAGTCTACAGCTAAGACCTTGTCATTCTTCGGATATGGGTAGAGATCTATTTGTTTTTTCACTCTGCCACTTTCAAGTAATTTTTTCCAGTCCAGCAAGAGCTCATCAGGGCTTAGAAGGGGTCTCTCTCCTAAGCTTTGTAGCGAGCTGAATCTATCGTGATAACTCCCCTTTATTTCGCCAGCTCGTTCATCATAATTGTGGTTACATATAATCGCAGGGTCAGATGATAGATAGTCAATCAAGGAATGAAGACCAGAGAAGAAAAAAGGCAGATAATATTCCACACCCGCCGAGTAAATACCGCGCGAAATGCCATCGTAAATACTGTTTTCTAAATTTTTAACGCCAAACTGAAGACGCCAATTTTTTTTAAATCTCACTACGGCATCCTCTGTCAATGGAAACTCCCTTGCTGGAAGAACTGTAACTGACTCAATCGATTTTAATGAGCGCTGATTGTCAGCGCTAAAATGACGAATGGACTCTAAGGAGTCATCAAAAAAATCAAGTCTCACTGGGACCTTCTGTCCTATTAGATATATATCTATTACAGAACCTCGCACGGCCATATCACCCAATTCACTTACTAAACTTCGACGAACATAACCCAATTCTGACAGCCTCAAAAGTAAGTCACTTCGAGGATAAATGCATCCCACCTCCAAAATAAACGCACTTTCGGTTATCCAACTTTTTGGAGGCAAGCGCTGAAGACACGTTCTTAAGGTCGTAAGTATTAATCCGCATGAAGCATTCGCAATTTTATTTAAGTTCAAAATACGCTCAGAAATAATTTGCCTGAGGGGACTGAATCGATCATATGGAAGGGTTTCCCAATCGGGAAGTACATATATGGATAATTCAGGATTGAAAACTCTTACTGCTTTTCTAAGTCTATCTAGCTCTGCCGAGCTAGCAGCTGGATAAATCAATAAAGAATCGTATTGACTAGTCGCCTCGGCTAAAGCTAGAGCCAGGCCCTCACATGACAAGCCAGCCCATCTCACTGGGTTAGGACTACTCGACAATGGTGGCAATTTTAAGGTCAAATATTTTGGGTTCAATATGTTATTTTTATTACCGTACAAAAGAAGGTAACTGGCTTATTTATTTTTTTTGGTTAGACTATTAACAGACAAAACCCTGGTAGACGGATTTTCCGACTCTAATATCGAGCGACCCATCACTAGATAATCAGCGCCTTCTTCAAGCGCAGACTGCGGAGTGGCGATCCTGCTTTGGTCGTGAGAATCTTCTCCATCAAATCTGATACCTGGCGTCACATATAGAAAATCCCCGCTAATTACTCGCGATAATAATTTTAATTCTTTAGGAGAACACACCACACCGTCAAGTCCACTTGAATAGCTTAGAACGGCTAACCTTTCCACCGCACTAGTCAGATTCCCGGAATACCCCAACTCATCAAAGTGATCCTCG
>CACDEI010000080.1 GCA_902551695.1 uncultured Pseudomonadota bacterium | reverse complement strand
TGGGGTTGTCGTTTTCTGTAAATACACTCAATGCAGTCTACATTCCGCTTGGTCATGATTATGATGGTGTTGAGGCACAACTAGATTTATCTCAAACTCTAGCTGCTCTTAAGCCAGTTTTGGAGAATAAGAAAAGGCTTAAGGTGGGACATAATCTAAAATACGATCGCGCAGTTCTAAAAAATTACGGGATATCTCTCGAAGGAATAGCGTTTGATACCATGTTGGAATCTTATATTTTTGATAGTAGCGTATCTCGCCATGATCTGAAGTCGGTAGCTAAGAGATATTTAGATATAGAGGTTACGGAGTTTGCTGATATTGTTAGTAAAGACTCGCAAAACCAGTCTTTTTCCCAGGTGCAGATTGAGGTTGCCACTAGATATGCTGCAGAGGATGCTGATGTTAGTCTCAGACTTCACAAAAAGTTATTTTCAGATATTAAAAAAACGGGCCGACTTGAATCTTTGCTAGCGAAAGTGGAAGTGCCGCTAGTTCCGGTTCTTTCCGATATGGAGCGCTCTGGGGTGCACATTGATGCCAATATGCTTTCTCGCCAGGGTAAATATTTAGCCGAAGTTATACGAAAAAAAGAAGATGAGGCGCATAAAGAGGCGGGAGAGTCGTTCAATTTGGCGTCCCCGAAGCAGATTCAGGAACTTTTATTTGAGAAGCTTCAATTGCCCGTAGTGAGTAAGACTCCGAAAGGGCGACCGTCCACTTCAGAATCAGCGTTATCAGAGCTAGCTGTCGATTATGTACTTCCCAAGCTAATTCTGGAGCATAGATCTCTGAGTAAGTTGAAATCAACTTATGTAGATAAATTACCTACACAGATTAGTCCTGTTACTGGGAGAGTACATACAAATTACCACCAAGCAGTAACGACTACCGGCAGATTATCTTCGTCTGATCCCAATCTCCAAAATATACCTATCCGAACACCGGAAGGCCGAAAAATACGAAAGGCTTTTTCGGCGCCGGACGGAAGAAAAATAGTGGCTGCGGATTATTCTCAGATAGAGCTTCGAATTATGGCACACCTATCTAAAGACGATAATTTGATTGGGGCTTTTCGGGATGGTGCCGATATTCACAGCGCAACCGCTTCTGAGGTTTTTGGGGTAAGCTTTTCTCAGGTCTCTGAGGAAAATAGGCGAGCCGCTAAGGCAATAAATTTCGGATTGATTTATGGTATGTCGGCTTTCGGCTTAAGTAAACAGTTGGGAATCGGTAGATACGAAGCACAAGAATATATCAATTTATATTTCTCAAAGTATCCAAAAGTTAGAGAATATATGGAAAAAACCAGGGTTACCGCAAAAGAAAAGGGCTTTGTGGAAACTGTATATGGGCGGCGCCTATATTTGCCTAATATAGAATCTAAGCAGGCCAAGCTGCGGCAATATGCCGAACGAGCGGCTATCAATGCTCCCATGCAGGGAACTGCGGCGGATATTATTAAAATAGCGATGATCAACACCTTTAATTGGTTGAACGAAAAAAATATTCCTGCATTGTTAATCATGCAAGTGCATGATGAGCTGGTGTTTGAGGTCGAATCAGACTCAGTCTCTCAAATAACAGAAGAATTAAACAGTCTCATGTTAGTAAGTGGTGACGAGCTGGATGTTCCTTTGGAAGTGACCATAGGGACAGGTTTTAATTGGGATGAAGCCCATTAAGGCAAAGTTTATGAAGGCAATAACCTTAAGTTTTGAATTCGTCTAATCACTTCTTGTGTCCGAAACGATATGCCACTATAGTTTTATAACGAGCAATTTATCAGAGAAGATTATAAATCTAGATACAAGAAATGCTTATTATTCCAGCAATCGATCTAAAGAATGGAAAATGTGTTCGCCTCAAGCAAGGAAACATGGATCAGGAAACGATTTTCTCAGATGATCCCGTTGAGGTTGTCAAACGATGGAGGGATCAGGGTGCCAGACGCTTACATATTGTTGATTTAGATGGAGCAACGAGCGGCAAACCGGTTAACCATGAAGTAATTAACCGAATGGTCCTGTCTTGTGAAGATGTAGCTATTCAGGTGGGTGGTGGAATCCGAGATGGGGAAACCATTCAGGGTTATTTGGACATCGGAGTCTCTTTTGTCATTCTCGGGACGAAAGCAGTAACTTCGCCTCATTTTGTCTCAGATGCTTGTCTAGAATTCCCTAATCATATTATTGTGGGGCTAGATGTACGTGATGGTAAGGTGGCTACTGATGGCTGGTCTAAGT
>CACDEI010000079.1 GCA_902551695.1 uncultured Pseudomonadota bacterium | reverse complement strand
TCATCTCACTTGGGATGTAAAGTTCCCAACCTAGTTCTCCGGTATACGAAATTCTGACAGCCAAGGCGTTTTGATAACCAATTTCTATTCTTTGCATGGTGCCAAAGGGAAAGCTCGAATTTGAAAAGTCCGTTGAGGAGAGGTTCGACAAAAGGTCTCTAGCATTGGGGCCCTGTAAATTGAGCATTGAGTAAGCACTAGAAATATCGGCTATAACACAGTGGTCCCCTTCTTCAATGTTTTCTCGAATCCAGGCCTCTACATGGGTGGCTGTGAAAGCTGCAGTAACAATTAAGAATTCATTCTCGTTGATTCGAGTGATGGTGAGATCAGCCTCAACCCCGCCTTTTTTGTTTAAGAATTGGGTGTAGACGACTCTACCTGTTTCCACGTCCAAATTAGCAGTAGCAATCCTATTTAAAAGGTTTGTCGCGTCCTTTCCCTGTACTAGAAATTTACTAAAGGAGGTTTGCTCGAATATTCCAACTGCTGTTCGGACAGCAGTGTGTTCAGCTTTATTATTTTCAAACCAGTTTTGCTTGTTGAAGTCGTAGTCATATTTTGCTTCTTGATTCTGAAAAGCATACCAGTTTGGTCTCTCCCAACCGGCGGATTCTCCAAAACAAGCGCCTGCCTTTGATAGCCTATCGTGAAGAATAGAGTGTTTCATGCCTCTTGCTGTTTCCCATTGTCGATTAGGCCAGTGCATCTGATAAGCTATTCCTAAGGATTCTTTCGTTCGATCTACGATGAATGATTTGTTGTTAAAGCAGGAGGGGATTCTTCTAATGTCTACATCCCAAATATCCATGGGCTGTATGCCATCGTTGATCCACTGCGCGATTACAA
Organism: uncultured Pseudomonadota bacterium; assembly: GCA_902551695.1. Taxonomy (GTDB): domain Bacteria; phylum Pseudomonadota; class Gammaproteobacteria; genus TMED69. Next base: position 1,446 of record CACDEI010000079.1, on the reverse strand, counting down.
AGCCCGCTCCGCCGCCCGATAGAATTCCAAGTGAGTTAAAACCGCAAGCCACGAATAAATCTTTGATAAACGGAGCGCGACCCATTAAATAATTATGGTCAGGTGTGAAAGACTCGGGTCCACAAAAAAATTGCCTAATTCCCGTATCGAATAATTTCGGAATCCTTTGCATGCCTGTTTCTATATGAGGTTCCATGCGATCCCAGTCGGGTTGTATCTCGTCGAAGCAAAAGTTTTCTGGGATGCCTTTTTCTGACCAAGGAGCCGCATTCGGTTCAAAAAATCCTAGTAATATTTTACCTGCTTCCTCCCTGGCATACGCGCACCTGCCTGGATCACGTAATATTGGAAGCTTGTTATGGACTTCAGGGATTGGTTCTGAGATGAGATAGTAATGTTCTGCGGCCTGGAGTGGTATATTAACTCCAATTTTACTTCCCATCTCATATCCCCACATCCCGGGGCAGAGAACGACCACCTCTGCTTTGATCTCTCCCTCCAACGTTTTTACGCCGCATGCTTTTCCGTTTTCGACGATCACGTCTAGCACAGGGAGGTTTTCCAATATTTTGACTCCCATTTTTTTGGCACCCTTAGCCAAGGCTTGTGTTACATCCGCAGGGTTTACCCTTCCATCATCGGGAAAATAGAATCCACATTTTAGGTCATCGACGTAGGCTAGGGGGAAAAGTTCTTTTACCTCCTTAGGGCTAATTTCAGAGTTAGATACACCAAAAGAGCGGGCCATAGCACAACCTCGTCTCATCTCTTCCTGTTTCGCATCTGAGGTGGCTAACTGAATAGAGCCACACTTTATAAATCCAGTCGACTGTCCCGTTAATCTCTCGAGGTCGTTGTATAAATCTAGTGAATATTGTGCGAGTTTGGTTTGGCTTTCAGTATCACGAAGGGTGGTCACTAATCCAGCAGCATGCCAGGTGGTTCCAGACGTGATCTGTTTGCGTTCTAATAAAACTATCTCTTTCCAACCCAGTTTTGCTAAGTGGTAGGCCGTAGAGCAACCGATTACTCCTCCGCCCACTACTATTGCCCGAGCAGACCTCGGCAAATTACTCTCACTCATACTTATTTATTCCTAACTTTATACATGGACCTATTCTAATCTTTCTTTGATTGAAGGTAGAGTTAAGCACCTATACGGTACACAGCGGTATTTGCTTGTCTAGTTGTTCCCATGATGTTAGCAGGATCGATACAATTACCTACTAAATGTACTTCTTCAGCACAGTTGTGCCACTTTGTTAAATTATCTAACTCAACTTTAAAACCATTGGCTATGACAACAGTGTCGGCACTTATAAGCCGCTGATTACCGTTTTTATCCAAGGTGAGGATTCCATCGTCGGTAATCTCTCGGTAGTCAAGTTCAGGTTCTATCACCACGTCCAATTTTCCTAATAGTTCAAAAAGGGAGTTCCGGGTAAA
>CACDEI010000078.1 GCA_902551695.1 uncultured Pseudomonadota bacterium | reverse complement strand
CCATACGAATTTCTTTTATAAGCATTTCAAGCTGGACACGGCTTTCGAAATTCCTGCTAAAAAGGACTACTCCCGAAACGAAAGGGTGCCGCAGAACCTCTTCTTCCTCAAGAGTTAAGGTGGTTCCCTCCAGGTCTAAAAACAAGCTACTCACTTCTTTCGCCAAAAGAGTATGTCACCAGTTAATCGCTCCTAATTTCCACTTGATCTCCTTCTTCAATCCTATCAAAAAGGTCGACCACATCTTCATTGTGCATTCTAACGCAACCGGCAGAGCCAGGCTTTCCCAATACAGTGGAATCAGGGGAACCATGGATATAAATAAATCTAGACTTGGTATCCACTCCATTTCCTTTGTTCAATCCGTCTTCTAGTCCGGAAAGCCAAATAATTCGGGTCAATATCCAATCTCTTTGAGGGTTTTTCATGGCCAACCTATCCGAATAGACTTCACCGGTTTCCTTTCTTCCTACGAATACAGTATTAGCCGGAAGGCCGGCTCCGATTTTTTTGCAGATAAAATGACGTCCGAGTGGAGTACAGCCGCTATTAATTAGCTGACCAGGACCATTTCTTGCCGTAGAAACGGAGTAACAATAGCGCTGGCCAGCAGAAACGAGTACTAACTGCTGTTCAAAAAGACTGATAACCATCGATCTTTCAAGTGAAACCATATTTATCCTTTATTTAAGATGAGGGTTTTAAAAAAACGCCTCATCTTTCAAAAGAACCTACGCATTCGAAATGTGCAGTATGAGGGAACATATTTAAAACACCAACTTCTTTTAACTCAAAATGATGTAGCCTATTCAAAACTGCTGCGTCCCGGGCAAACGTTATAGGATTACAAGATACGTACACCACCTTTTTCACACTTTTAACATTCATTTCACTCAGCACTTCATTACATCCGCTTCGCGGCGGATCTAATAAAATCTTATTCACACGACTGATGTCAAGTGATTTAATATCTGAAGCCGTTTGTAGGTTCAAACATTCAAAAGAGCAATTTTTTATCCGGTTCAATCGAGCATTCTGTTTTGCTCGCGCCACCATCGCCTCATCTAGCTCCACACCTTTCACTTTTGCCCCTAAGGCAGCAACTGGAAGAGAAAAATTACCTATCCCGCAGAATAAATCAAGAATGAAATCTTTTTCAGCAACCTCAAGCAAACTCATAACCTTTGCTACCAGTAGCTTATTGACAGAAGGATTTATTTGAGTGAAATCTGTAGGGGAAAAGCCTATTCGAATATCGTTCACCTCGTAAGCCAAATCGGCAGAACCCTCCTCTAAAGCAAATATGGAATCTAAACCACCACTCTGCAGATAAAAATTTATATTGTGCTTACGGCCGAAGGAACTCAAGATACTATAATCAGACGGACTTAAAGGAGAAAGATGTCGAATAACGATCGCAACAGCGTCTTTTGTGGTAGCCACTTCTAACTGAGGCACATTCTCTGAGACACTCAGGGATTGTAGAAGCATTCTTAAAAGGATGATTTTTTCTCCCACCCTAGGGTCTAGAACTCTACACTCCTCAGAATCCGTAATGTACCCTTTGAATTTTTCACGAAAACCTATTACCACTCCCCCCTTCCCCTTAACATACTTCACACCTAATCGGGCTTTTTGCCGATATCCCCATTGATCAGCGGATATGGGTTTAGAAATAATCTCTGGAACTAAATTTGAATGATGCTCTAATAACTCGAGGAGGACCTTTTCTTTATAGTCGAGCTGATACGCTTCGCTCATATGCTGCAAACTACAGCCACCGCAAACCCCAAAGTGTTTACACTCAGGAATAACTCGTTTTTGGCTGGAAACTAGAATATCCTGTAGCTGAGCTAGGTCAAACTTCGATCTCTTCCTAACTAGTTTAGCGCTTACGGTTTCGCCCGGAAGCGCCCCCTCAACAAATACGGTCTTGCCATTTATTTTTCCGATTCCCCGCCCCTCATGCGAGAGCCCTACTATTTCTATCTCAAAAAATTTATCACGCTTTTTATTTTTACCAGCGCGAGAAATCAATTAATACCCCAAGCGCTTAAGAACTGATGGAAGTGATTCCTTTCGGAATTCTTCAGGAACGATTTTGTCATTTGAATTTCTCTGTCTATTGTTACAGAATCGATTCGACCCCTCATGTACTCGAATCGCAAATAGACCAACCATGTATTAAGCACATCTGTCTCACAATAATCCCTAATTCCAGTAAGATCGCCCTCCAGATATTTCTTCAAAACATCCGAGCCCGATATCCCCAACTTACCAGGAAAACCCATTAATGTAGCGATTTGATCCAAAGAAGCGTAGGCCCTTGATTGATAACCCGCTAACGAATCCATTAAGTCAAGATGCCTTTTATGGAATCTAGATAAATAATTATCATACC
>CACDEI010000077.1 GCA_902551695.1 uncultured Pseudomonadota bacterium | reverse complement strand
AATCTCTCAGCATTTTATCTACTTTGGACTCCGCTTATCCTTCTGAGTTTATTCAAATTAGTCTTATCAAAGGAGACATTCTTGTAGAAAACGGCGAACATTTGGAGGCCTTAGATGCTCTTGGGGGCGCTATAAAAAAATCTGGTTTTAACTTTGAACTCTTATACGCAAGATCTTTGGTGGCAGAGAAATTGGGAAGAATCGATATCATGGAAAGGGACCTTGGTAAGATTTTGGAGTTCGATCCAAATAATGTAGAGGCGCTCAATGCGCTGGGATATAGCCTTACTGATCTAACCGATCGGCACAGTGAAGCACTAGTTTTTATAGAGAAAGCTTTTAATCTAATGCCAGATTCTTATCATATTCTCGATAGTATGGGGTGGGTATATTTTAAGCTTGGCAGGTTGGATGAATCAATGAAGTATCTTCGGCGAGCTTATTCTCTCTTCAGAGATCCCGAGATAGCCGCGCATTTGATAGAAGTATTATGGGTTGGGGGTATGAGAAAAGAGGCGACAGGCTGCTAGAAAATGCAATGAAAGAATTTCCAGGTGATGAGAATTTAGAGGGTGTGACGGGACGGGTTTTTTTAAAATGAGAATATCTTCTATAATGGTGTTCCTTTTTTTACTGACGGGCTGCTCTAATGCCCACAAAGACACCTTTACCTTAACAGCCAAGTCCCCAGATAGAATTTGGAGTCTAGCGGGAAAAGTTTCTGTAAAATATAACTCTGGGGCGTTCTCTTCGCGTTTTCGGTGGGAGCAAGATCGCTATTCTAGTAAAATACTGTTTAAGAACTCATTTGGACAATACGTTAAAGTAACAATGAAAAAAGGTTTATTTGTCCTAGAAAATTCCCAGGGAAGTACTATTAAAAATGATTCTTTGAAATCGCTCATGATCGAGGAGTTAGGGTGGTTTTTTCCGCTAGACAGCCTTTCTTCTTGGATTGGTAGACTTATAAGTACTAATAAAAAATTAAGAAATTATGCTACATCTAAAAATGCTTTTTCCGAAGACAAACGATGGAGAATGGTGATTGAGGAGTTTGTCCCTAGCAGTAATCTACCAAGAAAATTAAAGTTTTCCTCGGACGAGGCTGAAATAAAGTTGATTATTAAGGAGTGGGAGTTAGAAAATGGAAAAATCGATTGACTGGCCAGCTCCAGCAAAAGTAAATTGGTTTCTCCATGTGAATGGAAGAAGAACGGATGGCTATCACAATATCCAAACTTATTTCCAGTTTTTGGAGCTTCACGATCGTCTGGACTTCATTTTGAGAGATGATCAGGCTATATGTTTGAGCGGAACTGCAGTTATGCATGATATTGAAGAAGATTTAACTGTAAGGGCGGCTAATATGTTGAAGTCTCATTGCGGGATAAAAAGAGGAGTAGAAATACAGCTAAAAAAAAATATTCCCATTGGTGGAGGCCTAGGAGGGGGCAGTTCTGATGCGGCCACTGTTCTGGTTGCTCTAAACGCTTTATGGAAGTTAGGATTAACGGAGCAAGAACTGAAAACCCTGGGAGGCCGGTTAGGTGCAGATGTGCCGGTCTTTATCTCAGGTAACGCTACCTGGGCTGAAGGGGTGGGTGATTTGTTTTACGAAGAAAATGGGGTAGAGGAATCAGTATTACTATTGTTTCCCGACGTGAATGTTTCCACTGCTAAAATCTTCGCGTCTCCACAGTTGACACGAGATAGTGTGCCCATCAAAATGGACATGAAAAATATTTCCGAATATCGAAATGACTGTGAGCCTGTAACTAAAAATTTGTACCCGGGTATCGAAGAGGCTTTAGAGTGGCTCTCTCAATATGGTACTGCGTTAATGAGCGGTACAGGTTCAACGGTATTTGCTACTTTTGATAAACTAGAAGATGCAAAAAGTGTTATTTCAGAGATACCGAAAAAGTGGTCCGGAATGGCGTGTAAAACTCTTAACAGGTCTCCACTGTTAGACAGAATTCGGACATTTAATGTTGAATTTGAAAGAGAATAAGGTTTTATTGGGGTGTAGCCAAGTGGTAAGGCACGGGGTTTTGATCCCCGCATTCCCAGGTTCGAATCCTGGCACCCCAGCATAGCCTATTCTCAATTCAGACAGGGAATGGCTTTTTGAGTTCTAACCTTAGGTGTTAGTTAGAGCTTTTTATTTCTATTCAATACAAGGGGATTGGCAGTGGCAGATTTGAGAGAAGATTCTTTGATGTTATTCACTGGGAACGCCAATCCTGCCCTCGGTCGAGCAGTGGCAAAGCACCTTCATGTTCCGTTAGGAAAAGCCGTGGTGGAACGATTTAGTGACGGGGAGATCATGGTAGAGATCAGGGAGAATGTTCGAGGAAGAGATGCCTATGTTTTACAACCCACCTGCGCTCCTACGAATGATAATTTCATGGAGCTTCTAGTATTAGTGGACGCTCTGCGGCGAGCCTCTGCTCAAAGTATTACGGCAGTAATACCTTATCTTGGATATGCTCGGCAAGATCGTCGTCCACGGTCGACAAGGGTTCCGATTACTGCAAAACTAGTCGCAAATATGATTACAAGCGTAGGCACTGATAGGGTTTTAACGCTTGATTTGCACGCGGAACAGATCCAGGGGTTTTTTGATATACCAATGGACAATGTGTACGCATCACCGGTGTTGCTGGGGGATATTTGGAAGCATGAATATCCAGACTTGAT
>CACDEI010000076.1 GCA_902551695.1 uncultured Pseudomonadota bacterium | reverse complement strand
ACATGAGAACGTTAGGTTCGTGATAGCTACCAATCCTGGTCAGGAATTAGCAGATTTAGCAAGCGTAGTTTCCGGCGGGGAGCTATCTAGAACAAGTTTAGCAATCCAAGAGGTGATTTCATCAAAACTCAAAATTCCTACACTGATTTTCGATGAAGTTGACACGGGCATAGGTGGTTCTACCGCGACTGTTGTAGGACAGAAATTACGAGAAGTGTCGGGAAACTGCCAAGTTCTTTGTATCACTCATTCCCCGCAAGTGGCGTCCGCAGGTGATCATCATTATTTAATCAACAAAAAAACTAAGAAGAAGAACTCGTTCGTTGAGATTAGACATCTCACCCTTGAGGCTAAGGAATCAGAAATATCACGAATGCTAGGTGCTACCACTCCGAAGGGTACGGCTTTAGAGCATGCCAGAGAACTAATAAGATCCTTTAAAGCCGCAACTTGAGGGCACGGCTATCAGACGGATTCTTTTGGGCGCACATACAGAACTAAACTGTGGTCCTCCACAATGAACCCATGCTCCTCAGCAATTTGATTTTGAATTCTCTCTATTTCAGCACTGAAAAATTCAACCACCTCACCAGTATCCATTCTTACCATGTGATCATGATGAGATTCGGCCCTTAATTCAAACACAGAGTTGGTACCATTGAAATTGTGCCTGGTAACAAGGCCAGCAGCTTCAAACTGAGTTAATACCCGATATATAGTTGCCAAACCTATCTCTTCCCCTTTTGAAAATAGGAACTTATAAACATCTTCGGCACTCATGTGCTTCAAATCTGAGCCTTCTAGAATTTCAAGAATTCTCATTCTAGGCAAAGTCGCCTTCAATCCCGCTTTTTTCAATCCTTGTACGTCCATGGCTTTCCTAGCAGAGTAAATTTGTGGGAGCATTATACCCGATTTTCGCGTAAACTTTTATCTAAATTAGCCTTTTCAATCAAATTACGGAATAGTTTACTAGAGTCTGGTCAAGGACATACAGTTGGACGTCCAATTTTTCCTATAGGATCAAAACAGTAAGGAATCCATTTAGATGAAACCAATATTACAGGTATATTTGATTATTTTTATGTCCACCCTGACGGGTTGCTCCTCCAAACTGATGGACGCGAAAATACCCAACATTGGTGATCTGCCCTTCATACATCGTATTAATATCCAACAAGGAAACGTGATTACCCAGGACATGCTGGCGCAGCTCGAGCCAGAAATGGAGAAAAAGAAAGTTCTGTTCATCATGGGCACTTCGGTAATCGAAGATACCTTCAACTCAAGGCAATGGGATTACATTTACACATATCAGGTAGGTGGTGGGGAATATGTCAAACGGAGGATTACACTTCATTTCGACGAAAAGGATCTACTTCATTCGATAACTGGGGATGTAGGTCTATCCAATTCCCCTCTTTTAGCGAAGATACATAAAGATACTAAAGTATCTGTGCCACGATACAAAGATAAACCTTGGAAGCAGAGAATGAGAGAGAAACTTCCTTTCGTCAAGGAGGCAGCCATAACCGAAGAAGCGTCTGAGGAGGAAACTACAGCGTATTCCAAAGAATTAAAAACCATACAAGATGAAAGAAGGAGGGCGGCAAGTCATCTGGAGGAGGGAATTCAGCCCGGACCGGGGTTAAAACCGTTAAAGAACAGTCCTCAACCAGAAAACGAAAAAGAGGCAGCTGATGGTTAAAAAAGAGTTAATTAGACACTCCTCTTTTTTGCCTTCTTCTTCGTAATTCCTTTGGATCACATTGGAGCGGACGATATATTTCTAACCTGTCGCCCTCTCTAAGAACCTCTTCTAACGTAACTTCGCTGCCGAAAATTCCATAGCTGTTGCTGTCCAACCCAGACAAGTCAAAGCCGTAAAGATTCTTAACAGCCTCGAGGGCCTCATAAACTTTAGCCCCTGAATTTAAACTTAAACAGGCCACCAACGTATCTCCTGGTCTGGCAAAAACAACTTCTATTTTCAAAAACGTTACCCTAACAGCTCGTAAGCCCTCTTCCGAAATGACCTCATCAGAGTCATTGCAACTGGCTTCGATGCCGCGTTTAAAGCTATATCCAAAAGTTTATTTTCTGCTTCAAAATCGAGCTCTAACCTCACCTTACATCCGCTTTCAGTCGGGACGAACGACCATGCCCCCTTTAAATATTTGAACGGCCCCTCAGAAAACTCTAAACTTATAGCTCGCCCAAAATTGAGTCGATTATTAGTTGTCAAAGAATAGGAAAACCCTCCTTTTCTTATCGTGATAGATGCTCTCATACTTTCATCATCTTCTTCGATGACTCTACTTCCTACACACCAAGGTAAAAATTCGGCATAAGACCCCACATCATTCACGATTTCGTAAATTTTTGAGGCCTCAAAAGGCATTAAGACTGATTCTAGGACACGAGCCACAACTAACTTACTCAAAAAATTAAACTAAATATTTTTAGGCCTATTCGGTCCAAGCCACTAGAGTTGACTAGAACCGCTGCAACACCCAAGGGGGCAACAACCTTCACTAACAAAATAAGCACTTTTGCGCGTAGCTTCCACTCCTTAGCCTCTATTCCTAACCACTCCAGCGTTGTGTCGGATTTAAGTCTCCAACCCGAAAATAACACAATCAATAAACCACCAAGAGGCAGCATAATTGAAGTGCTTAAAAATTCACTTATTTCAAAAAAGTTTTTGCTGAATATTGTTATGTCACCCCAAATATTAA
>CACDEI010000075.1 GCA_902551695.1 uncultured Pseudomonadota bacterium | reverse complement strand
CTCTTTCCAACCTTTTGCATCCCACATATGCTATCATGGCACCGTTATCAGTGGCATAGGTGAGCGGCGGGAAGTGGGCCTCGCAGCCTTCCTCTATAGCTGCTTTTTGCAAAGCTTCCCTCAAAGCTAAATTAGCACTTACTCCTCCCGAAACAATAAGTCGCTTGGCTTTAGAACTACGAATAGCGCGTTTACATTTTATTACCAGAGTCTCTATCACTGCGTTGCTAAACTCCAGGGCGACGTTAGCTTTTTCCTGCTCACTGAGCGATTTATTCGCAATAGCGTTCATCACATTAGTTTTTAATCCGCTAAAGCTTAAATTTAAACCAGGCCTGTCAGTCATAGGGCGTGGAAACCGGTATACGCTGGGCTTGCCTTTTTGGGCTAACCGTTCAATGGCTGGTCCCCCGGGATATCCCAGGCCAAGCATCTTTGCAACCTTATCAAACGCCTCTCCTGCCGCATCGTCTAAAGATTCTCCAATGATACAATACGATCCTAACCTCTCTACCAATATAAACTGACTGTGGCCTCCAGACACGAGTAATGACAAGAAGGGGACGTCTAGTTCGTTCGAGTCGAGGTTTGGGGCAAACAAGTGCCCTTCCAAATGATTTACAGCAAGAGCAGGAATTTCAAGCGCCCAAGACAGCCCTTTAGCAAAGCTCGCCCCTACTATTAACGCTCCTGCTAGACCAGGGCCACCCGTATAGGCTATCGCATCTATGTCACTCAAACTCTTATTTGCGGACTTTAAAACCTGCTCAAGCACGGGAACAAGCTTGTTCAGATGATCCCGGGACGCAAGTTCGGGCACAACCCCGCCATATTCTGCATGTAAATTTACCTGGCTATGTAACCCATCACTTAATAAGCCAATTTCGCTGTCATAGAGTGCTAAAGCGGTCTCATCGCAGGAAGTTTCAATACCAAGAACTAACATAATCCTATTTTACCTTCCTTAAAGCTCGACATCGAGAAAAAAAGTTATATACTTATCGCCTCCCGAAAGACAATAACGGACCACAAGATATGCCGAGTGTAAGAGTAAGAGATAACGAACCTTTTGACATAGCCATCAGAAGGTTTAAAAGAGCCTGTGAAAAAGCAGGTATCTTGGCGGAAGTTCACCGCAGGGAATTCTACGAAAAGCCAACGACAACTAGAAAGAGAAAGGCGGCGGCAGCCGTAAAGCGATGGCAGAAAAAAATGACTAGACATTTACCCAGACAGCGCCACCGTTAAGAGTGGCCTCAGAACGTAAATCAAAACCTCTAAAGGTCTGTTCATTGTGACGACCAGCTTGACCATAAAAATACAAGAAGATTTAAAGGCCGCTATGAAGAGCGGGGACAGAGCAACAGTCTCAGCACTACGCCTTATAATCGCCGCGATAAAACAAAGAGAAATTGACACCCGAAAAGCTCTAACTGACTCGGAGGCAGTAGTGATACTTAACCGACTGTCGAAACAACGTAAGGATTCAATTTCTCAATATCTGGCCGCTTCTAGGAACGATTTAGCATCTGTAGAGGAAAACGAGCTAAAAATAATTGAGGATTATCTACCCGAACAGCTATCCTCAGAGGAAATAGAGTCAAAAGTCCTCTCAGCAATCGAGTCCATTGGCGCTAAATCTTTAAAAGACATGGGAAAAGTGATGGCTAAATTAAAAGCGGAACTTCAAGGAAACGCGGACATGTCTGTTGTGAGTGAAATCACAAAAAAGAACCTTTAAGTTGCTTTTAAAGGAGACTTTTTGTAGCCCTTAAAAATAATCTTGTTTAGGATAGGCTTGGATACTTAGGAGAACCTGATGGCCAACCGAATACCGAAAGAGATTATAGAAGATATCCTTGAAAGAGTTGATATCGTTCAGGTCATCGAAGCTCACCTATCACTTAAAAAAGTTGGCAACAACTACACGCGATGCTGTCCTTTCCATGATGAAAAAACCCCGTCCTTCTCCGTAAATCAAAAACAACAGTTTTACCATTGCTTCGGATGCAAAGCTTCCGGAAATGCTATTACCTTTCTCATGGAGTATCTTAGTCTGGATTTTATTTCCGCAGTGGAAGAGCTAGGATCTTTATGTGGCGTCAAAATTTCTAAAGAAGATAATCCGGTTCAAAAGTCAAAAAGCAGGAATCTAAATGAAACAATTAATTTTGCTACTGTCTACTATGAACAGCAATTGAGGAGATCCGAATCTCGCCAAAAAGCCATAGATTATCTTAAAGGCCGAGGAATTTCCGGAGAGAGCGCTAAGATTTTTCGCATAGGTTATGCGCCAGAAGGTTGGAAAAACCTAGTAAATGCGCATCGCAACCAGGGTCTTAACAACATCCACCTCAAAGAAACAGGACTAGTGGCGGAAGGAAAAAATAACATTTATGACCGATTCAGAGAAAGAATTATTTTTCCGATTAGAAATCGGAGGGGGTCAGTGATAGGCTTTGGCGGACGATCGATCGGTGAGCAGCAACCAAAATATCTCAACTCTCCCGAAACCCAGCTTTTCCAAAAGGGCCATGAATTATACGGACTATTTGAAACCTTAAATTATTCGAGACCGAAACAAATTTTTGTAGTTGAAGGTTATTTGGATGTGATAAGTCTATACCAAGCTGGAATCAAGAATACCGTGGCGACCCTTGGAACCGCTATTTCGAAAATACAAATTGAGAAGCTGTTTAAAGAAACAGCAAAATTACAATTTTGCTTCGACGGAGACTTGGCAGGTCAAACCGCAGCCCGAAAAGCGCTCGACTTATCTCTACCCTTACTAAAGAATGATCGTCAAATAGAATTCAGCTTTCTCCCTGACGGAAGCGATCCAGATTCCCTTGTCAGAGCTTTCGGAGCCAATCAATTTCTTAATCAATGTAGAACTATTAGTCTAGTTGATTTTCTACTGGAAGTAATAGCAG
>CACDEI010000074.1 GCA_902551695.1 uncultured Pseudomonadota bacterium | reverse complement strand
TAGTTTTGTATGTTTCCAGCCAAACTTTGGAAAACTGTGCTTGTAGTTCTTCCGCATCCGGGGCAGGCGGTGACAAGCGGGGAGAAGGATCGAATACCCATTGTTTGAAGAAGCTCTTGGGCGACAATCACCTCTTCTGAACGATCTCCGTCGGGCTCTGGGGTTAAGGATACTCTAACAGTATCTCCGATTCCTTGCTGAAGCAGTACTCCAATTGAGACAGACGATGCAACTATTCCTTTCGAGCCCATTCCCGCCTCGGTTAATCCAAGGTGAAGAGGGTACTCGCATTTTTGAGCCAGGCGGCCGTAGACTGAGATCAAATCTTGCACCTCGCTTACTTTGCATGAAACAATAATCTGATTCTTATTGAGGCCTATATCTTCGGCTCTCTGAGCACTGGTCAAGGCAGATTGAATAAGCGCGTCATGGGTTACCTCTCTGGATGTTTTAGGGTTTTTAAGTGAAGCATTTTCATCCATCATTTTGGCAATCAAGGCAGGATCTAAGCTGCCCCAATTGACTCCGATTCGGACAGGTTTCTTGTGTCGGATAGCGGCTTCTATCATCGCGCTGAATTGTGAATCCTTCTTCCTACCAAACCCAACGTTGCCAGGATTTATTCTGTATTTGGACAGTGATTCGGCACATTCTGGATATTTTTTTAGTAGTTCGTGGCCGTTATAATGAAAATCACCGATGATGGGAATTTTGCACCCGGTAGCTTCAAGTAGATTTTTTATTTTTGGAACCTGTTTAGCTGATTCCTCATTGTTTACTGTAATCCTGACGAGCTCTGAGCCTGCAGTGGCTAGACTTTGAATCTGTTTTGCAGTGGATATAGCATCAGCAGTATCGGTATTTGTCATTGACTGAACTACGATTGGGGCATTGCCTCCTATCTCCACGCCATCAACAAAAACTGATACTGATTTTCGTCTTAATGATTGAAAACTGGGTTCCATTTATACGCTCTTAATCGCAATTTTTAGACATAATATACCACCGACTCTCTACTTTCTATTGCATTACGATCGAACAAGGCTAAAATACCAAACAATGGTTGACGTATTAATCTCAGAGAGGCCCCTTGAGTTTATGGATAAAGTGAAAAAGACCAAAGCGGAGTGGAAAGAAATTTTGACTGAAGAAGCCTTCTACATATGCCGAGAGAAGGGCACGGAAAGGCCATTTTCTGGAGTATATAATTCTCATAAAAAAAAGGGAATTTATTCCTGTGTATGTTGTGGTGCCACTTTGTTCAGCTCGGAGCATAAGTATGAATCCGGGTCTGGATGGCCGAGTTTTTGGGCTGCAGCAGAAAAAGACGCAATCAATAATTTGTCCGATTTATCCCATGGGATGCGAAGGACTGAGGTTGTCTGTAGCTACTGTGATTCGCATTTGGGGCATGTGTTCGAGGATGGGCCCCAACCGAGCGGTCTACGCTACTGCATAAATTCAGTTTCTTTGCATTTCAACGAGGAAGAATAGAAGAGGATATGTTGAAGCTAACCAAATCAGGCCCTGGGGAGAGTTACGCCCTTTTGACCTTGATATTTTCCGTCTCGATCTGCGTAGGATACTGAGCAAGTTTCATCAGCTTTTAAAAAGATTACTTGTGCTACTCCCTCGTTTGCGTAGATTTTTGCAGGTAACGGTGTAGTGTTAGAAAATTCAAGTGTGACATGGCCTTCCCATTCGGGCTCAAGAGGTGTCACATTCACTATAATGCCACAGCGAGCATAAGTTGATTTCCCAAGGCAGATCGTGAGCACATCTCTTGGTATTCTAAAATACTCGACCGTCCTGGCTAGGGCGAATGAATTAGGAGGAATGATACAAACATTATTTTCTATCTCGACAAAATTTTGCTCGTCAAATGCTTTCGGATCAACTACCGAAGCATTAATATTAGTGAAAATTTTAAACTCCGGTGCGCAACGAATATCATATCCGTAGCTTGATGTTCCGAACGAGATGACTTTCCCACTTGAATTTTCTCTTATTTGATTTGGTTCAAAGGGCTCTATCATCCTATGGCCTTCAGCCATTTTTCTTATCCACACGTCAGATCGTATGCTCATTAATTATTCCTCTTGCTTTGCACTACGTATTCTGTACCACAATATTTGGAAATTTAGAGCTATGCTCCTTAGCCTTAAGGGATAATTTTGCCGTCATTTTCATGCCAATCTCTCGGTAATCTAAAGCGATCTCTGAATCTGGCTGAAATGCGGTAGTCGGTCTGCCACTATCCGCATTTTTTCGTATATCTATGTCGAGCGGTAGTTTTCCTAATAAATCTACACCATATTGTTTCGCCATGGTAGAACCGCCATCGGATCCAAAGATATGTTCTACATGGCCGCATTGACTGCATTTGTACATACTCATATTTTCTATTATACCTAGGACTGAGACGTTTACTTTTTCAAACATTTTTAAAGCCTTTTTAGCATCTAAAAGAGCAATATCTTGCGGAGTAGTTACAATAACTGCTCCACTGACTGGGATTTTTTGACAGAGAGTGAGTTGAATATCTCCTGTACCAGGTGGCAGGTCGACGAGTAGATAGTCTAAATTATCCCAAGCAGTTTCATTCAGGAGTTGTTCTAAAGCCCCGGTTACCATCGGGCCACGCCAAATCATAGGGGTGTCTTCCTCGACTAAATTTCCTATCGATATTGTTTGTATATTGTAGCTAATGATTGGGAGCATTTTTTTTCCATCCCTGGTGTCCGGTTTTCCTTGGCTACCGAGCATTTTCGTTTGACTAGGGCCATAAATATCTGCGTCCAAAACTCCTACTTTCGCTCCCTCCTGTTCCAAAGCTATGGCGAGATTAGCAGTCGTTGTTGACTTTCCTACCCCTCCTTTTCCCGAGGCGACCGCTATTACATTCTTAATTTCTTTTAAGGGCTTTGTTCCTTTTTGAACAGACCGGGCTTCAATTTTCTGTTTTATATTTATTCTGAGGTCATGCTCTACAACAT
>CACDEI010000073.1 GCA_902551695.1 uncultured Pseudomonadota bacterium | reverse complement strand
TTAGGAGGCTTGACTACTATGATAGGCACGCCTCCTAACATTATCATTTCGCTATATCGAGAGGAACAGTTAGGTGAAGCCTTTGAAATGTTTGATTATCTTCCTGTAGGAGGCATGTGTGCTGTTGCTGGTCTGATCGTAATTGCATCAATCGGATGGAGGCTTATTCCTAATCGAGGTTCGCGAGAAAAACATAAAGGCTTCATTGATCCTGCTGAGTATGTCGTGGAGTTATCAGTTCCAAAAGGTTGTGATTACATTAAGGAAAAGGTTGGCGCTCTTCAAATAGTGGCTGAAAAGGCGGACATAGAGGTTATTGGTTTGGTCCGCAATGGCGCGCGATTGCCTGGATATTCTTATTCTCAAGTTATAAGAGAAAATGATTTGATATTAGTAGAGGGGTTACCTCGAGACGTTGATACTTTCAAGGGTGAGATCGGCGTGGATTATTTCGGGGAACAGCCGGGTCTAAATATCTTATTGGGTGATTTAAAAATCTCCGAAGTAGTTGTCCCGGTAGGTGCTCGAATTGAGGGTCGTACCGCATTGTCGCTCAGACTCAGAGCGAAGAAAGGTATTACTTTGCTAGGAATTTCTCGTTCGGGAAAGCGGCGAATAAAAAACAGGGTGAGGCATGAGCCCATCCGTGCGGGAGACACCTTACTCTTGCTAGGGGAACCTGATGCTGTTTCAGACGTTATTCAGTGGCTTAGGGTTTTGCCACTTGTAGAAAGAGGTATTGGAATCACACGGTATGAGCATGCAGGAATTGCAGGCACCATTTTTTTGTTTTTTATAGGGATGGCAATCTTTAAAGTTATTGGTTTGGTGCTAGCCTTAGCTATGGTTTCAGCAATATTTGTTTTGCTCGGAATCGTTCCACTAAGAACACTTTACAAGCAAGTGAATTGGCCTGTCATTGTATTGTTAGGGAGCATGCTTCCTCTAGGTGTCGCCTTGGAAGGCGCAGGCGGTACCTTGACACTAGCGAATACGCTTCTTGCTGTTTGCGATGGAGTGGATGCTTGGATAGTGCTTTTAGTTTTCATGATGGCGATTATGACCCTGTCAGACATATTGAATAATACGGCAATTGCAGTAATAGGGGCTCCGGTCGCACTTCATATTGCTGGTAGGCTTGATGTATCTCCCGATCCATTCCTCATGGGTGTGGCGATTGCAGCCTCATGTGCTTTTCTTACGCCGATTGGCCATCAAAATAATACGTTAATAATGGGGCCTGGGGGCTATAAATTTGGAGACTACTGGAGGATGGGATTGCTAGTTGAGATCTTAGTTTTAGCTATAGCGGTTCCACTTATACTGATCGTGTTTCCTTTATAAGATGTTTTTATTTGACAAAACTAGCGCAAGCAATTGGAATAAACTCGAATTGGGATTTATTCTTTATTGCAAAGACTATGAGGTAAATACAAATGTTGAAATTACATCACGCGCCAAATTCTAGATCCGGAAGAATAGTATGGTTACTTGAAGAATTATCTTTACCTTACGATTTGAATACTATGGAATTTCATCCAAAATTTTTAAAATCCGATGAACACAGGGGAAGACATCCCCTCGGTAGGGTGCCTGTGCTCGAGGATGGTGAGGTTACTATTTATGAATCAGGCGCAATCATCGAATATATCGTGTCGCGATACGGCAAAGGTCGATTAAAGCCTGCGGTAGAAAGTCCAAATTATCCAGCTTATTTACAGTGGTTTCATTATTGTGAGGGGATGGTTATGCCACCAATCAATACAATTGTTGTACAGACTATTTTATTGCCGCCTGAGAGACGGGATGAAGGTGTTCTAGCTCAAGCTAAGAAACTATTATCGAAGTCGGTTGCCCCGATAAACGAATCTCTGATAGGAAAGAATTTTCTAGCTGGTGAATTTTCTGGGGCGGATATAATGTTGGGACACGCACTGTATATGGCTAACCGCTTGGGGTGTGTGTCAGATGAACTTGAAAATCTGAAAAGATATATCGAAAGAATTGCAGCTCGAGACGCTTTTGATAAAGCGATTAATACTTAAGGATATTATGAAGTGGATTCATTGGTTACAATGAAGCAGTTAATGAGTATGAGTGGTTTAAGCCGCCCTGAAATAATAAAAGCCATAGAATCGAAGTCATTGCCAAAACCCTTGCCACTCGGCCCGTGGGATTTTGGATGGGACGAGAAAGTAATAAAAAAATGGCTGCTGAATAGAGGTTAATTAGTGAAACAGTTCAGAAAGAAAGGACTTAACTTTAGGAGATTTTAAATGCCAGCGTATGTCATAGCCGAAGTCAGTATTAATGATCCGGAGCAGTATAAAAAATATACGGCGGTTACCCCGGGTATAATAGAAAAATATGGGGGAAAGTTTGTAGTAAGGGGTGGTGACGTTCAGACGCTAGAGGGTGAGCACGCAGATTCGCGGTGGGTGGTGTTGGAATTTTTAGATGAAAACGCGGCTAGAAGTTTTTATGATTCTCCTGAATATACGAACGCGAGAGCTATAAGACAGAGCGCTTCCGATGCCAAATTTGTTTTGTTGAAAGGGTATGATCCTAGCTGACTTGAGAGCTTATCCTTTATTTAACTTTGATTCTTGGTAGGCCGGAGAGTTTGTTTTATTAATTGATCCGGTTGCGAGTCCCGAGCTAAGACCCCCGTCGATTATTATATCTCGACCGTTTATATAAGAAGCTTTATCGCTTGCAAGAAAATGTATGACGTTGGCTATTTCTTCAGGTTCTGCGGGCCTTCCTATCTCAGAGATAAGCCAATCAATTTGTCCAGCGGCAGTTTGGGCTTTGAATTCTGGAAGTAAAGGAGTCGCAACTGGGCCTGGGCTAACACTATTGCACCGGATGTTTCTCGCTTGGAGAACTCCTGCGAGGTGCATTGTATAAAAGACTACGCATTCTTTGCTGAAAGCATAGGCGGTATCGCCGTTCATGTTTAGGGAATCGCACAATGCAATTTTCTCAGAATAGGATTTCAGCCTAATCAATTCTTTAATTCGTGCAATGTTTTTCATCCAGTTAAATCCTGCTATTGATGCCACATTGACGATGGCCCCACC
>CACDEI010000072.1 GCA_902551695.1 uncultured Pseudomonadota bacterium | reverse complement strand
AGTCTGCTATCGTGACGGATTCTCCACACAGGTATTTTCGACCGTCTGCCATCAAGCCTTCAAAAAATTCCAAAGGTTTAACTATTGTAGATAGTGCATTGCTAGCAAGAACTTCATTAGGGGGTAATCCTATCGGCGACTGTGTGGCATGTATGTATTGAGCGATTGGTTCTAATAGTTTCATTTCAGCTATCCGCTCTAGTTCCTTTGCCCTAACCCGTTGCTTTAAAGTGATACCCCACATATTGGGCTCAGGAAAGACCTCCTCAAGGTACTCTATAATAGATAGGGATTCACTAATTCTAAAACCGTCATCCAGTTCAAGCACCGGAACCGTACCGAAAGGGTTTTTCTCCAGAAATTGAGGCAACTGACCTTCCCCTTTTACAATCTTCACAACTTCAGATTCGAGCTCTATTTTTGCCCCTCCGAATATTTTTTCGGCTATGTAGAGCCTCACTTTAGTTGGATTGGGAGCTACTCGAAACCAGTAAAGTTTCATGAGGTATTAGTTAAGCCGCACTGCGACTGTTTGATTCATGGGATTTTTTCAGTCGAAGTAATTCTTCCCAACCAAGATAAGAGGTAAATCCACCATCGTCAAAAAACAAAATTGGTCCGTTACAGATGAACAAATATTCTGTATCTTCCAATGCTGTAGTTGCGCCGTGAATCATTCCGTTGGGCTCATATACGTAATCACCTGCGTTAAGCATTCCATCGCGAACTTGTAGTTTGCCTTTTAAAATATAGGTATGGGATGCTGATAAATGTTTATGTTGGGGCGCAGTAAACCCTTTTAACCATCTAAAATGAACTGCCCAACTCCCCGCCTCGGAACCAACCCAGAGGATACGCATAAAAGCTCGCTCTGGGTCAAAGGGTTGAGGTATCCAGTCTTCTTCGCTGAAACTTACTAAAGTATCCATTAACTCTGAATTAATTGGGGAAATATCTTGCGGTAATGACATTTTAATGCTCCCTCCCTTAAAATTAAAAATTACACACTCCAATTTTGCAACATTGCAAACCAACAAGACTCAGTAAAAATTCTCTTTAATACTTCATCATTGCCTTCTAAAACCTAAACCGCGCTAAATTAAGACTTCTCTTTTACCGGTTTCGAATTCCTTTAGCGTCCGCCCGTTAAATTACTTATGCTGAAAATTTTACGGACAGTCGAGGCTTTTACCTTCGGAAAATTAGTCGGCCCAATAGCTGGACTGACATTGGCGGAGCCATCTAGGAGATTGATAGCGACTGAACCACGCCACCTCGGAATAGACTCCATGACTGTTGGCTCAAGAACATCCGCATCTTTCTGATATGTGGTGATGAATATCTTCCAAAGTTGCCCCTCTCTGTTAAACACCAAAGTCATTGGGATAAGAAAATTTTCTTCATCGACAAAAATGAGTCTACGCCCATACGGATGGCCATCCCATTTAGGAACCGCTTCTACTACATAGCATGATCTTAGTTGCCATCTATCTCTTGGTATCGTGCTCATTGGGCCAAAAAAACGTGGTACTTCGTTCTCTGAATTTAAAACATGCGGGACCACTTTTTTACCGACTAGTTTCCAGTCATTATCAATGACCATTCCGGACCAACCTTCAAAGTCGTCGAAAGTCCAATTGGTTCCAATGTAACTATCCGCTCGTTCTTTTGCGGAGAGCCTTCTCACCCTCCTCTCCGTGGGCAAATATGAATTGACTTGATCTCCTTCCTTTTGTTCGATAGGTCTTTCCAGGACAAATTTCATACCCGCAACATCATATGGGGATAGCATCTCAATATATTCTTTGAACAAATATTTATCACTGCCATCTACGGGCAGTCGGTAATCGTTATTGTTCTCAGTCGATAACCCTGATAGATATACCCGATGATAAAACATGGTTAAGTTTCTGTAGACATCTCCTCCCCCTTCGAAACCTTGGGGTAATTTAGTGGTAGAACTTCCCGCATTGGGTTTGATGAAGGCTAATCCGTTCTCCACGGAATACCCGTAATAATGCCACCTATGGACATTATTCCAAGCTATCATAGTGCCTGCACTTTCGACCATGCTCTCCTGAATTTGCTCAGCTGAAAAGGGCTGTCCAGCCACATAATTAGTTAACTGTTGCTCGCCCGTCAGTTGAGCTTGACCTAAAAACTTTTTCGTTGCTTCCACAAAGCTTTTGTGTTTCTTGTAACTTTGGGACTTGGCAAGGTTCAGCTCAAACCCGTCAAAGTCTAATAGACTCAGTAGACCAGGAGGAAAATAATTTGCCAGTTTATCGAGATCTTTTCGCCCATAGACACCCTCGGTTAGTCCGTCTATCGGGGCATCTGCAGTCTTCTCTAACCATCGGTCTACAGCGGTCTCATCACTAGCCATTCCGCCGGTGGAGAACAATGTCGCGAGAAAAAAAGACAAGGCACAGGTTAAGTAACTGAACCTCCTCCCGGTCTTAGAACTCAACATACCTCAAACAGGCCTGCTGCACCCATACCCCCCTCCTATGCACATTGTTACAACAACGTTTTTAGCCCCTCGTCTCTTCCCTTCTATCAGCGCGTGGCCGACAAGCCTACTCCCAGTCATACCATACGGATGGCCTACAGCAATAGAGCCCCCATCGACGTTTAAGATATCGTTGGGTATTCCTAATTGGTCACGACAGTAGATTACCTGCACGGCGAAGGCCTCATTAAGTTCCCAAAGATCAATATCTTCGACTTTTTTTCCTGTCTGTTTCAGCAACTTTGGGATTGCAAATACTGGACCTATCCCCATTTCATCGGGTTCACAACCCGCCACAGCAAAACCTTTAAATATTCCTAAAGGTTGGATACCGCGTGCGGCCGCCTGACGGTCGCTCATGATTACTTGCGCGGCCGCCCCATCTGAAAACTGACTGGCATTACCTGCGGCAATAACTCCACCCTCCAGGGCTGGCCTTATCTGCGAAACGCCTTCAATGGTTGTATCTGGTCGAATACCTTCATCCTGAGCAACTGTTACCTCTTTCTGACTTTCAGTACCGGAGTTTTTATCGACCATTTTCATTATGGTTGTCATTGGAGCTATTTCTTTGTCAAATTTTCCCGCCTCTCTTGAAGCAGATGCTCTTTGTTGACTTTGCACTCCATACTCATCTTGATCTTCTCTAGAAATTTTATATCTAGAAGCCACTTGTTCAGCG
>CACDEI010000071.1 GCA_902551695.1 uncultured Pseudomonadota bacterium | reverse complement strand
GACCCCGTGAACCTTTACTACAGCTTTGCACTGGACTTTGAATCTGTTTGTGTAGGATAGGTGGGAGGCTTTGAAGCGTAATCGCTAGATTACGTGGAGCCGACCTTGAAATACCACCCTGACATGTTTGAAGTTCTAACCCAGACCCGTTATCCGGGTCGGAGACAGTGTATGGTGGGTAGTTTGACTGGGGCGGTCTCCTCCTAAAGAGTAACGGAGGAGCACAAAGGTACCCTCAGGGCGGTCGGAAATCGCTCATTGAGTGCAAAGGCATAAGGGTGCTTGACTGCGAGATAGACACATCGAGCAGGGACGAAAGTCGGTCTTAGTGATCCGGTGGTTCTGTATGGAAGGGCCATCGCTCAACGGATAAAAGGTACTCCGGGGATAACAGGCTGATTCCTCCCAAGAGTTCACATCGACGGGGGAGTTTGGCACCTCGATGTCGGCTCATCACATCCTGGGGCTGTAGCCGGTCCCAAGGGTATGGCTGTTCGCCATTTAAAGTGGTACGCGAGCTGGGTTTAGAACGTCGTGAGACAGTTCGGTCCCTATCTGCCGTGGGCGCTGGAGACTTGAAGGGAGCTGCTCCTAGTACGAGAGGACCGGAGTGGACGTACCCCTGGTGTTCCGGTTGTCACGCCAGTGGCATTGCCGGGTAGCTAAGTACGGAAGGGATAACCGCTGAAAGCATCTAAGCGGGAAGCCTCCCCTAAGATTAGGTCTCCCAGATCCTTGAGATCTCTAAAGGGCCCTTGTAGACCACAAGGTTGATAGGCCGGGTGTGGAAGTCCAGTAATGGATGAAGCTAACCGGTACTAATTGCCCGTGAGGCTTGACCATATAACACTAAAGTGTTTTGTGTTTTGAATAAATTTGTACAAGCGAAATTCGATTTAATCCAGATTTCGGCCGACTCTCAAAGTATAAGAATCCCGGCCAAACCAGTTTGCCTGGTGACATTAGCGAGTGGGTACCACCTGAATCCATCCCGAACTCAGAAGTGAAACTGCTCAGCGCCGATGATAGTGTGGTTCGACCATGTGAAAGTAGGACATTGCCAGGCATTTAATCAAGAGTAACCCTCTTGTTAAAGCATGAGGGTTACTCATATTTTTAAATTTAATCTTCAAATTCAGCGATGATTTCGCCGGGTTGAATTGGAGCTGAGTCTTCTGCCCGGAAAACTATCCTATTTCCTGACGTTTCTGCTTTAAGCTCGTGAAAATTTTTCATCACTTCTATTAAACCAACTACATCACCTGCTTTTACTGTGTCACCATCATTCTTGTAAGGGTCAGCTTCCGGTGAGGGCTTTCTATAAAAAGTGCCGGGTAAAGGAGATATTATTTTCGTTTTTTCCATCGTGTTAACCTAGTTGTTCAGCCTGCGATACGGCTTTATTTTAAGCTGTTTGCCGACTGTCATACAACAAGATAACTTCTTTCAGATTATTGCTAAGTAATTAATGACTGAATCTCTCTGTTTACTGCCAGAAGTACTGGTTCGTAAGGTATATCTCTCACTTTTCTCACCCCGAAGTCTAGTCCATTTATCGAAACTTGTTCACAAAAGGGTGAGCGAAATTTGGCTCCACGTCGGTCATTAAAAAGGGTAATTGTTTTTTTGCCCCCAGCCGCAACCAAATGCCCTCCCCCTGAATCATTAACCAAGGAGAATGCCATTTTTTGGGCTAATGCGACAGTTAGTAGAGGAGAGGCAGCGCGTTGTCTACTGTAGTCGTTCTCTGGAAAAATTGACTCTGGAATTCTCCTTTCTAATTCGGTTTTAATCATTGTTTCCATAGGTCCTAAGAAAAACGTGGGCACGATGTTGTGTTCTGAAAGTAACTTTGCTACCCGTACGTATAAATCTAAAGGCCATTTCTTGTCTTCTGATCCAGCTCCTGGGTTCAACCCTACGAAAACCAGCCTTTTATCCAGTCTATCTTCTGCGAAATCTAAATATGTTTTTGGTATTGGAATACTAAATTTGGGTAGCAGGGGTTTATCGCTAGCAAGGTTCATCAAGTTAAGGAATCTCTCGTAACTTGATTGGTTTGTATAGTTTTCGGTGGGGCGCGATGAAGAGAATAAGAATCCGGCTGCTGGCGAAATTAATTTCCTAGCTTTAAACTTTTTCAAAACTAAAGTTTTTAAAATGCTGGTCTCTGTGCAAATTATCGTGTCGAAATGTGTTCGCGGTAAAAACATGTCTTTTTTGAAAAGGGAACCAATGCTTGTGCTTTCATGTATCTCATCAAGATATTGGCTGCCAAGATCGGCAAGACTTCTAAAAAATACCGATGGGTTTTTCTCAGTAGCCCAAATTAATTTAGACTTGCTGTTATTTTCTTTAAAGGCCCGTATTACTGGAAATTTGAGGATACCATCTCCCACTCTGTCGCCAGTTACATATACCAGGATTTTTTTAGGGTTATCCTTTATATGATTTCTCCTCTACTAGCTCCGAGCCAGATAGCTCATTAATCTTCCTCTTGATTTGAGCTCGTTCGTCATTCAGGCGATAAACGCTCCTAGCAAAATTCACGAAGGTTAGAGAAAAATTGTTTTCTGCCTCCAGAAGTCTCAGTTTGTCTTCTACGTCCCAAAGTTCCTCGTTTACTTTTTGTAATTGTTTGCACAAATGCTCGAGGATTTTAGGACATATTGTCTCCACAAGTTCACTTTCTATTTGAACTGTTCGAAGTAAATTGAGCTCTGTACTCACGTTCTTTTTTTTGTCGCTTTCCTGAATTTTTTCTTTTTTAATTTCCAGGATGGAGATTTTATCCAATAGTTCTCCCGCAGAAACGGGTATCGATATTTTCATGATTACCTTCTTTAAGTGAGCTAGTTGTTGTGTCGTTTTTGGAACATAAAACAGTCATTCAAGGGTACTAGTGAAAAATACAGTTAATCTTTGTTTAAATCCCTAGAAGTTCATTTGAACTCAGGCATTACTTCTTTCGCAAGTAGCTCCATAGAGCTTTTAGCATTTGCTCCACTGATTCCAGGTAGATGCATCCAACAGACTACCTCACTTGGGTTAACCGAGTCTCGGTATAAGCTAAG
The DNA here is from genome assembly GCA_902551695.1 of uncultured Pseudomonadota bacterium. GTDB lineage: Bacteria > Pseudomonadota > Gammaproteobacteria > TMED69. The sequence continues at coordinate 248 of CACDEI010000071.1, read as the reverse complement.
CTGCTCAACAGCGAAGTCAGGGGTTCCAACTATATAGCGATTTTTAAAAGTCTCAAAGGAAACCGAGTTTTTGTCAGTAATGATAGAACCATCTGCAGCTTTGAGAACGCGTTCTCCGGCTGCAGACGCTGCACCATATAGTTCAGTATATAAATATTCTAAAGCTGGCCCTGCTATCTCTTCGGCTTTTTTTTGAGTAGAGGCTAGGAAGACATTTCTGATTATCGGTCTCTCGGGAATTTGCCACC
>CACDEI010000070.1 GCA_902551695.1 uncultured Pseudomonadota bacterium | reverse complement strand
GAAGATTCTCCGTAAGAGAACCATTTCTGTGTTCGTGGTTTTCATAATTTTATTTTTTTTAGCCACTATTTCTTTGTTATTGCTGATTCCCATTCTCGGAGATCAGTTAAAAAATCTTTTGGTTAATACTCCTAGGGTAATTTACTGGTTACAGTCTTATTTTGGCCCTTTGATTACTGATTTTACTAATCAAGAATATAGCTATGTAGACATCGACACCCTTCGGGCCACCGTTTTAACTAATTGGGCTCAAATTGCTGGCTATTTGAAAAAATTTCTTTTCGAGTTAGCGGGTTCCGGGCTTTATTTTTTAGGTTTACTGGCTTATTTGCTGCTGGTTCCAGTAGTCACGTTTTATCTCCTTCGAGACTGGGATGTTTTGCTTTCTCAACTTGAGAACTTAATTCCGAGGGGGATTCAACCTAAAGTGGTCAAAATAGTGAAGGAAATTGACGATGTGCTGGCAGCTTTTCTGCGAGGCCAGTTAACTGTGATGTTATTCTTGGCAGTATTCTACTCTTTAGGTCTATGGTTGGTTGGTATTGAACTGGCTTTTATCGTGGGGTTTATCTCTGGGCTGGTCAGTTTCATTCCCTACTTAGGAATTATAGTTGGTTTGCTTTTATCCCTCCTAGCCTTTGTTATTCAAATGGGGGATTTTTCTCAGTTGGTGGCGATTGGGATAGTATTTTTGCTTGGTCAACTGCTGGAAGGGACAGTTTTATCGCCAATTCTGGTTGGCGAAAGAGTAGGTTTGCATCCAGTCGTAGTCATTTTGGCCGTGATGGCGGGAGGCCAGTTGTTTGGTTTTTTCGGTGTGTTAGCGGCAATGCCGGTGGCCGCTATTTTGCTAGTGCTTTTGCGTCACTGGCATCGGGGTTATTTGGTAAGTGATTTATACAGAAAGTGAAAAATGGTCTCTGGTGAGCAGCTAATATTTGATTTTTTTAGGACGATAAACACCAATTTCGATTTCGAAAATTTTCTGGTAGGTTCGAAAAATCTCGAAGTATTTTCGGTCTTGAAGTCCTGGTCAAGTGGGCGCGGCTCCAAGATTATATACCTTTGGGGCGAATCCTCTGTTGGCAAGACTCATTTACTACACTCAGCTCTCAAAATGATAGGCGAGCGGTCAATTTACATTCCCTTGAAAGAGGTGGAGGGGTTGGAGCCTAGCTTGTTCAGTGGGCTGGCAGAGGTTGGAGTGTTGGCGTTAGATGATGTCGATTCGATTTCTGGTAAAATAGAATTTGAGGAGTCTCTTTTTAATCTTTTCAACTTAGTAGTATCAAACGGAGCTCGTTTGATACTATCAGCAAAAGATCATCCTTATCGTCAAGGGTTTGTATTGAAAGACCTAATTTCTCGTCTAAATTCTCATTCTGTTTACAAATTGTGGAAATTGGCAGACCTAGAAAAGGAGAAGGCTATAGGAATGATTGCGACACGGATGGGTATAAAGGCAGATGACCTTGTGTGGGCCTACATATTACGAAAAAGTAGGCGGGATATGGCTAGTTTGGTTGATTTGTTGAAGGACCTAGATGAGTATTCTCTCAAGCATAACAGGCTATTAACCGTCCCCTTTGTTCGAGACTTTTTGAACTCCGACGATTTTAAATGATCAAATTATAGTTTTGGGCCTTTGAGTCTCAAGGCAGCATTAGCTAGCCTTCTTCCGAGCGCGTTAGCTGTTATTTTTTCTTCTATGCTTAGGGAGTTTGCGTTGTCAGAGCCCGCCTGGTGGCTTGCCCCATAGGGGGTTCCGCCGGTCTTGGTATCCATCAGAGCATTGTGGCTATAGGGGATTCCTAAAATAATCATTCCGTGGTGAAGTAGCGGTACAGTCATAGAGAGAAGTGTTGCTTCTTGTCCCCCATGTAAACTACTCGTAGAGGTGAAGACAACCGCAGGCTTGTCTATCAGATTTCCTGAAAGCCAAATATCAGAAGTCTGCTCGAAAAAAACTTTCATTGGGGCAGCTATGGTACCAAAACGGGTGGGTGATCCTAACGCGAGTCCATCGCAATTTTTCAGCTCTGTTTTGGTGACAAATGGTGTTGATGTGTCAGGATTTCTATTATTTTCATCATTCGCATGAATTGGAGGAACAGTTCGTAATTTAGTTTCACAGTTTTTTACAGAGAGTGCTCCTTTTTGTATTTCTCTAGCTAATTCTTTTGTATGACCTGATCTGCTGTAGTATAGGATTAAGATTTCAATCATTTTAGGAAGGCTCGACTATCATCTCTTTTATTACTTCGATAAGTTGCTCTAATTCGATGTTAAAAGGTTCCTTTTCCGTCCTTGACTTTATTTCTACTAGCCCTTTAGCCAGTCCATGCTCCGTTATTACTATACGAATTGGTATTCCGATTAAGTCAATATCGGAAAAAATTACACCGGGTCTTTTATCTTCATCGTAGAGCAACGTATCGATTCCATTTTCTAGGAGTCTGTCATAAATCCGTAAACCTTTCTCTCCGAGAGTGGAATCGCCTTTCTTTTTTAGAATCACCATGGCGCAACTAAACGGAGATAGGCTGTGAGGCCATATTATTCCATTCTCATCGTGGTTTTGCTCTATCGCTGCAGCGACTATTCTTGAAACACCTATCCCGTAGCAACCCATCACCATAGGAGATTCCTTGCCCTCTTTGTTTATAATTTTTGCCCCCATCGTTTCGCTATACTTAGTTCCTAGCTGAAATATATGTCCAACCTCTATGCCCTTTTGTATGCTTAGTTTTCCCTTTCCGTTTGGACTAGGATCCCCAGCCACTGCATTTCTGAGGTCAGCGATTTCAGGTGTGGGTTGAATGTTTCCCCAGCAGACATTTGTAAGGTGGTACCCATCTCGATTCGCCCCGCAATAGAAGTTCTCAATTATCGCTGCGCTGTAATCGATGATTAATGGGATATTTAAGCTTACAGGTCCGATCGAGCCGGGAGCGCAGTTTAGCTGCTTTTTAATCTCAGATGAACTGGCCATTTTCAATGGGGAAGCAATCTCTGGTAAATTTTGTGCTTTTATAATATTGAGCTCATGATCGCCTCTTAAACACAATGCAACTAAACCTTTTTCGCCTTGAACAATGAGGGTCTTGATGCCTTGCGACAATGGTAGGCCTATGAATTCAGAAACCTCCTGCATAGTGTGTTGGTTTGGAGTTTTTATCTCTTTGAAATTAGATGGTTTATTAAATGCTGTGGTCTGCGTAGGTCTTGCGACTGGAACCATTTCAAGGTTGGCCGCGAAACTTCCGTCCTCATTATAGGCAATAGAATCTTCTCCTGATTCGGCTAGCACATGAAATTCGTGAGATGTAGATCCTCCTATGTTCCCTGTGTCTGCAAGCACACTTCGATATTTTAAGCCAATGCGGTCAAAAAT
>CACDEI010000069.1 GCA_902551695.1 uncultured Pseudomonadota bacterium | reverse complement strand
CCACAAATTGAGGGGTTTAAATACTGGCACTTTTGTTTCATTTTTTGTAATGTCTAGTTAACAATATTTTTTTGTATTCAGAAAACTCAAATTGGAGAGAATGCAGGATGAGCGCAGTAGTATCGGAAAATTTAATAGAGAAAGATAATCTCAAAAAAAATAACATCAGACCCTTTACGGGCCAAGAATTTCTTTCAAGTTTGGACGATGGTAGAGAAATATGGCTGAGAGGCGAGAAAATAAAAAACGTAGTTGACCATCCCGCCTTCCGAAATTCTGCTCGAATGTTAGCTCGTATGTATGACGCTTTACATGATCCTTCCACGGCCTCCTCACTCACTTGCCCCACCGATACTGGGAATGGAGGATTTACCCACGCCTTTTTCAAAGTCCCCAGGAGCCCGGAAGAAGTAGTTCAAAGTCGAGATGCCATAGCCGAATGGGCGAAGGTCTCTTATGGCTGGATGGGACGCTCGCCCGATTACAAAGCTAGTTTCGTAGGCACGCTTGGCGCAAATGCAGATTTTTACGCACCTTATCAAGAGAACGCGAAATATTGGTATAAAAAAACACAAGAGCGATGCTATTTTCTCAATCATGCGATTATCAATCCCCCTGTAGATAAAAGCCTGCCATTAGACCAAGTGAAAGACGTTTTTATACGTGTGGAAAAGGAGACTGATGCTGGATTGATAGTCAGCGGTGCAAAAGTTGTGGCGACTGGCTCTGCTCTAACCCATTACAACTTCATTGGTTTTTATGGACCGACCCCAATGAACGATCCTAAAATGGCTTTGTTCGCCATGCTTCCTATGGACTCAAAGGGTCTTAAACTACTTTGTCGACATTCTTATGAATTGAACTCAGCCGTTATGGGCAGCCCTTTTGACTACCCCCTCTCCTCCAGATTGGACGAAAATGATTCGATCCTGATTTTGGACAAAGTATTGATACCTTGGGAGAACGTGTTTGTTTATAACAACATTGAAAAGGCTAATGGTTTCTTCCCCATGTCAGGATTCATTCCCAGGTTTACGTTTCATGGGTTAACCAGGTTCGCGGTTAAGTTAGATTTCTTAACCGGATTGATGCTTAAGGCTACCGAAGCAGTGGGAATATCTGAAAGTAGCTCTCCTCAAGTTCACACCGGGGAAATGATTGGCTGGCGAAATACATTTTGGGCTCTCAGCGAAGCGATGTGCAAAAATCCAGAAGCTTGGGTTAATGGCACTTTTCAGCCCAATGGCGAGACTGGGCTTGCTTATCGTTCTTTGGCTCCAACAGCGTATGCTCGAGTAAAACAGATGATTCAAGAGACCGTATCCAGCGGATTGATCTACCTAAATGGACACGCAGCGGACTTCAAGAACCCTGAACTAAAGCCCTACATTGATCGTTATTTAAGAGGTTCAAATGGCTACGACGCCGAACAACGCGTAAAGCTTTTAAAACTAATGTGGGATGCTGTAGGTACGGAGTTCGGAGGGCGACACGAGTTATATGAGAGAAACTATGCAGGGAATTACGAAAAAATACGCCAAGAAAACTTACTTCTCGCCCAAGCCACGGGCACCGCTGACGAACTGAAAGGCTTCGTAGATAAATGTTTAGCTGAGTACGATTTAGATGGATGGCGGGCGGAAGACTTGATAAATCCAAGTGATGTAAGTTTGCTACCAAACGTGTTCAAAAATACTTAAACTCATTTCAGCGAGCTTGATAACCTAGGGTTTTCTCCGCTCTTGGGCGCATAAGAAAAGAAAGTATCGTCTTTGTTAATCGTGACTATATCACCTACAAAATGCGCCTTTGACCGAATAAAAACCTCGTTGGCAACGTCGAACCAAAAAGTGGGAGGGTCGAATGTTCCGGCTTCAACACCAATCAACCCGTCAAAGATCTCTAATTCGATAAATAGAGTGGAACCACACTTTTCGCAAAAATTGGTTTGCCATTTTTTTTGACTTTCACTCAGAAATTCATGCCGCCTCAAGTATCCTGACGTAATTTCAAATCTATCAAGTGGAAAATAAATGAGCGTCGCGAAAGCGCTTCCTGTCCTCAACTGACAATATCTGCAATGGCATACGCCTGTCAGTTCTGATTGTCCTTGAGTCTCATATCTTACATGGCCACACAAACAACCTCCTTTGTGTATGTCCTTGTTCATATCTAATTCCTTTTTTTCGCAACCATCAAGACGGGAGCCAATAAACCATCGACTATTTGACGGTGCACATTTTGAACCTTGACAGCTGTATTAGATCCCATCACGAGGTGCAAACCAAGAGGTGGGGGACCACCTTCCATTTTCTTCATCATGTTCTCAAAAAAACCGACCGCAAAATCTCTTTTTACATCTATCTCAGTGACAGCAAAACCCTCAGCTTCTAAAATTGACTGATAAGTTTCGGGGGCATCCACAGCACTTCCCTCTTCATTCGAGGCCCAAGGTAAGGGATACGTTAACTGTTGCTCTTTCAAACACATCACGTCGTAGATTACGAATAAACCACGATTTTTTAAAACCCTGTTTACTTCTTTAAAAGTCCCTTTCTTGTCGCTGATGTTCATGCCCACGTGCATCATGTAGGCGGCATCAAAAGAGCTGGGGGGGAAAGATAGTTCTGCTGCATTTCCCTCCATCAAGGTTACGGCGTTGGTCATAGAAACTAACCCGGTCAGCAAATTACCTGTCCTCACAAAATCTGGAGTTAAGTCCACCCCAACAACCTCGCATCCTATCCTATTAGATATAAATCGTGCCGGCCCCCCTATTCCGCAGCCCACATCGAGAAGCTTTTGCCCGGCAGAATCCCCAACCTTATCACAGACAAAGTCCGTCGCCTCGGTTCCGCCGATATGAAATTCGTCAGCTGCGCTGAGATTCTCTGGCGAGAGGTTGTCCGTGTTTAGCCCAGCTTTCCGTAGCCCGTCCACTATAGACTCGTAGAGGTTACTTCCTTGATAATGCTCTATTATCTCAGTGTTATCTACCGCTTTGCTCATTAAAACCACCCCGTTAATGGTCAGGTTAAACTTTTCATTAGAATAACCCAGTATCCCCATTTCTTCCAATCGGCCCGTATTAAACAGCTTGATCTTCAGATAAACCTCGGTGACCCACTTTTAGTTGGAATTCGATAGCTCGTTAAATGCAGAGAGGGCCTTTTCCCTGGATTCTTTCAAGGAAACGATTGGCTCTGGATAATTTTCACCTAAAGAAACGTTCGCCTCTGCCAACACCCCTTTTGGTGCTAACCAAGGAGAGTGTATGTATTTTTTTGGGATATCAGAAAGTTCAGGCAAAAACTTCTTTACGTAGATGCCATCAGCATCAAATTTTTCACCCTGCGTCACGGGATTAAATATTCTAAAGAAAGGAGCAGCATCGGCTCCGCTTCCGGCTACCCACTGCCAACTGGCACTATTGTTTGCTAGATCAGCATCAACCAAAGTATCCCAAAACCATCTCTGCCCAAGACGCCAGTCAATCATGAGATTCTTAACTAGAAA
>CACDEI010000068.1 GCA_902551695.1 uncultured Pseudomonadota bacterium | reverse complement strand
AATTTTTTTTGCTAAGAGAGCCAAAACTAAACCATCTGAACCATTGTTCCCAGTTCCACAAAAAATCGCGAGCGACTTCGTAGCAGGCCATTTATCCAGCAGAGTGATCAAAGCCCTCTCAGCAGCTCGCCTAATCAATGCAATGGAATTAAATTCGGATTCTTTTAACGCTATCTCCTCTATTGCTTTAGAGGACTCTCTATCATAAAGAGGTATGTAAGCCGTCTTCATCTTTTTAATCGCTAATTAAAAAGTTCTGTCTATAAAAATCTAGCTCAGCAATCGATTCTTTAATATCGTCCAAGGCTCTGTGGTTACCTAACTTGATAAACAGATCATTTTTCGGCATCCAACGCTTATACAGTTCTTTAAAAGTGCTAACGTCTATATTCCTGTAATGAAAATAGTCGTGTAACTCAGGCATGTGCAGTCGCAAGAACTGACGATCTTGACATACACTATTTCCACACATAGGAGATTGCCCTTTTGGCACTAACCTTCCCAAAAATTCCAAGGTCGCGCTCTCCGCCATTCGTTCTGTGTGAGAGCTCTCTTTCACTAGTCCAATTAAGCCTGAATTTTCATGATGGGTTTGATTCCACTTGTCCATTGCCTGCAGCTTTTTGAGACTTTGGTTTACCACTATATTGGGACCTTCCTCAAGAATGGTCAGGTCAGCATCCGTTACTATGGTGGCGATTTCAATAATTCTGTCCTGCTCGGGATCTAGGCCGGTCATTTCTAGGTCAATCCAAACCAAATTCGAACTAGAACTCTTCATGTGCACTCTCAAAATTTATATTAATACTCTTGTCTACCATCTAAGGCATGAGAGAGTGTTAGAGGGTTCGCAAACTCTAGCTCTCCCCCTATAGGTACGCCGTAAGCGATCCTAGTCGCTTTTACTCCAACTCTATCAGCCATTTCCTTTAAATAGAATGCCGTTGCCTCTCCTTCCAAAGTCATGCTTGTCGCCACTATTAGTTCCTCACAAGCTCCGTTCACCAGTTGTTTCTCCAGATCGTTCAAACCAAGATCCTCAGGAAGGTAACCATCAATTGGAGAGAGCCTACCAAAAAGGACAAAGTACTTGCCATTGTAATTAGAGGCCTCCTCTACCGCCTCAACATCTAGAGGATTCTCCACAACGCAGATGGTATGAGACTCCCGATCTTCGTCAGCACAAATCCAACAAATGTCTGATTCGCAATAGTTTCTACAAAACCGACACCTTTGGATACCTTCCACACACTTGGCAATTGTTTCTGAAAGAAATAAAGATTTATCTTTATTACCGTCCATCATGTGAAAAGCCAGTCTCTGAGCAGATTTAGGCCCTATCCCAGGTAGAAATTCAAAGGCCTTAGCAAGATCGGATAATAAACGTGATGAGCGCATGCGAAGATTTTAATATCTGTCAAGAAGACGGCGAGTTGAAGCCGAACGGCATTTCCATACCGCCCGTAAGGGAAGCCATTTTTTCTTTGTTCATTTCAGAAACCTTGCGACTAGCGTCATTAAAAGCTGCAGCGATCAAGTCCTCAAGCATAGTTTTTTTTTCTTCAAACACTGGATCTTCTATGAAAACTTGTTGCACCTCGAACTTCCCATTAACAGTGATTTTAACCATCCCACCACCAGCTTCTCCAGTAACACTAGATTCGTTCAATTCATTCTGAATTTTTTCTGCTTTAGCCTTGAGATCTTCAGCTTGTTTCATTAAGTCTCCGAGAAGGTTTTTCATAATCTCTATTAATCTCCTTTTTTTTCACGATTCGGATTTCAACTTTAAGGTTTCAAGCTTAGCATCGAAAACTGATTTAAACCTCTCAATGTTAGGATTACTATTCATACCTTTTTCAATCAGCTCTTTCTTGTTAGCGATCTCCTCCTTTTCCAAGTTAGCTAAAGTGGTACTAGCACTATCACCTGATTCAGCGACTTCAACCTTTATTTCCTTTTTTAAGTCATCGCTCACGGCTTTTGCTATAGCCTCGACATAGTTTGTCTGAATCAAACCTGAAAACTCTGAGGATACCTCGAGGTAGAACGTGCGACCTTCCCTTTTTTGAAGCGTGCTGTTCCTTGCTAACTCTCCGGGCAGGCCGGTGAGACTCAGTCTTTTGATGAGAGCTACCCACCTCTTGCTTAAATCTGTCTCTTGTACGACATTTTGATGTCCCCTTTCGGTATTATCAACCGATTCCTCAACAGGGGCATCATCAAACCGAACAGTTTCATTGTTTACGAGAGCCTTCAAAGGATTTTCTGAACTTAGTGTGTCCGGTTTAAAAGCCAGCAAGCGTAGTAAGGTCATTTCAAATCCAGTCTCATAATCTGAGCTTATCTCCAGATTCTTCAATCCCTGTAAAATAATTTCATAAAATAGCTGACAATTCTCAGGGCTTATAACTTGAGCTAATTCATTAGTTTCTAATTCATGCTCTTCGTAACCATCAACAGCTTGTCCGACAACCTGCAGCACCGCCACTCTTCGTAGCACTTGTAACATTTGATTCATAACAAGCTCATAATTTGAACCCTGCGCGGCGAGCTGTTTGCTCAATTTTAAAAGTTGCTCCCCCTCTCCAGCACTTACAAGATTTAGCATCACAAAAATAGTCTCTTGCTGGGCCAACCCTAACATCTTAACGGTTTCTTCGGAAACTAACTGGCCCTTACCATGAACTATGGCCTGATCTAGTAAACTCAAAGCATCCCTGACGCTTCCTTCAGAAGCACGAGCCAGATAACTTAATGATTCTTTGTCGAAGGGGGTTTTTTCATCTGTCAAGATTTTTTCTAATTGACTTACAATGATTTCTGGGCCAACTTTTTTCAAACCAAACTTGAGACATCGAGAAAGCACAGTGACCGGCAATTTTTCTGGATCAGTAGTGGCAAGTAGAAACTTAACATGGGGCGGCGGCTCCTCTAGCGTTTTGAGGAGAGCGTTAAAGGAATGTTTAGAAAACATATGTACTTCATCAATCAAGTAGATCTTGAACCGAGATCTAGTCGGTGCATACTGCACATTATCTAAAAGCTGCCTCGTCTCTTCTACCTTTGTTCGGGACGCAGCATCAACTTCGATGAGGTCAATCATATTTCCTCCATCGATTTCGAGACAGGATGGACACTTACCGCAGGGCACGCTGGTTATTCCTTCTGCGCAGTTTAAGGATTTGGCAAAAATCCTAGCTATTGTGGTTTTTCCCACGCCCCTTGGCCCAGAAAACAAGTAGGCGTGATGTAACCTGTCTGAATCTAAAGCATTCACTAAAGCTTTCACAGATTCTTTTTGTCCAACGACCTCAGTGAATTTTTTTGGTCTCCATCTTCTAGCTAACGCTTCATATGCCATCGTCTTCACCACATTGCTTTATCGTCCAAAACATCATCCTAAGAGCGGCGGTCGCACCCGACACAGTTCAGCACCCGAATTTACCGCTACCGCTGCTCCCTTTCGGGCCTGACGGGGTTTACGGCGACTCGCCGCGAACGGGACCGAGCACGACCACCATAATTTCCAGGTATATAGGTATTTGTTCGCCCATTAGTCTATCATGCTAATATCTGGCAATATATGTCGCAAACTAACTTATCACCAATTTTTGAGCTTTCATTCAGACAGGTAAAAGAATCATTATGCCCTATAGAATTTCCGTAGATACAGGCGGCACCTTCACGGACGTTGTTGTCACAGACGAAACTGGTCGTTTTACGGTA
>CACDEI010000067.1 GCA_902551695.1 uncultured Pseudomonadota bacterium | reverse complement strand
TAAAACACGCGCGTTAAATTCTAACTGACTCAGTTCTCTATTTAGGTATAATTCTTGACAATCTGGAGCGGTATTTTGCATTTTAAATGTCTGTAAAAGGTTTTATTTTACTCTAGTAGTCAGTCTATCTTCTAATCTCGAGCAGCTTCTAGGATAGCTTGGCTAAGGGATTTAGGGTTTGTGAAGCAGAGCTCGTGGCTGCCTCTTACTTGAATTAGTCTGAAGACGCCTAGTTTCTCCGATAGCCTAGGATGCCAGCCTTCACTTTGTGGTAAAGCAGTATCATCCATGCAATTTATAAAAGACTTTCCAATATCTAGTTGGTCAGGATTTGTTTTGAGTTGGATAGGATCTGAAAAAGTTTTACGAGGGTGAGGGTTCAGCTGAGCATATGTCTTTAAAGCGATTTCCAAAGATGCATCATTGATGAAACTTTCTCTCCAAATGTCAAATGGAAGCATAAAAGAACCATCTGGCTTCGTGAGTGCATCGAGCAACTCCAAAAAAGCTGGAGTCACCATATCTTCAAGGCTTTCGCCATGTTTCGGTACGAACGCGTTCCAATAAATCAATCTTTTAAGTCGTTCTTTCAACCTGTCCGCTACGCCAGTTATAATCATACCCCCGTAACTATGGCCACATAGAACTATATCCTTTAAATCGTGTTTGATTATGTAGTTCTCTATAGACGAAATGGCCTCAGCAAGGCCTATGTTTTTAGGATCTCCTGGTCCATTTCCAAAAACGGTCGGCGTGTGTATAGACGCTCCCTGCGCAATTAGATATTCGGTCGATTTTTTAAAAGCGGAGGAATCATGCCAGGCTCCATGGACTAATACTAAAGATGTCATCATTACCTCAAAATGCTATACTCCGTCGGTAATTATTTATTGCTTTATCCTGGTCGTAAAGGTTTATTTATAAAATAAATGGAGAAACAGTTTTTTGAGCAGAAAAAAAATAAAGGAATGTTCTGTCTGTGAGGGTAAATTTGAATGCGGGCGTTGGGAGGAGAGCTGTTGGTGTATGAAACAGCCCGTGAAAAATATCGTTGAAGGTTTAGACTGTATGTGTCCCAAATGTTTTGAGGAAGATCTCGTGACAGCTGCAGGCAAAGTTTAAAAGCTTTTAGAACTTCCTTAACTTTGCTCAGTTTCGTCTTTCATTTTTTCTGCAGCTTTTTGGGCAGCCTCAGGCGTGTCAAATAACTTATCTTCAAAGAGCTTCAACGGCTTAGCTCTATCGGCGCAAAGTTGCCCCACGCACCATTTTTTTCCTGACACAACTTCTACTGCCATATAAAAACCATCCATAGGACCGACTTTATAGTTATTAAAGGCGTATAAGACTTCCGAGAGGTCGCTTAATTTGTCAGGATCTAAATCCTTTAGTATTTTGCTCTCAAGTTTATTTAATTCCTCAACCCGGGTGGGAATTACATGCTTGCCCGCAGGATTAGGGATCATCTGAATGTCAGAATTCTTCACTTTGGTCATCACTCTTAAGGCAAAGGTCCTGGTTTTAAGAAGCCTCGTATGACGTTTTCCATAAGCTTGGACACATTATTCTTATAATTATTATGTGAGAGGCTACCGCACCACGCCAAAGAACCTGGAGCAAACACGGCACCGTCGTTGGGTGTCTTGTAATAAATCATGTCGGCTCGCACCATGGGGTTTTCATCTCCGCCTCCATAATATCCTCGGCAGGTGAAGTGTATTTCCTCGTTGACTTGCATCATAAGGTCCGTATGGCCTTCTGATCGTGCTAGCAAAAAAGCCTCATGGGGAGTGCCAAACTCCAAGTCGTAACGATCAATTTCTAGGCCTGCAGCGCCACCCCCAACTAATCCAAAGTCACCTATTATTTCATCGCTCCCTATCCCTTTGAACATCCAAGCACATTCTTTCCGCTTCGAATCGGGTTCTCTTCTATAGTATGAGGATACATCGAAACCATAGGCCGTAAACGTTAATCCACAGACCTTGGTTGGAATTCGCCCACGAGCCCGCCACATGCCGCCAAATTTACCATCAAAAGCATTGTTGTATTCTCCAGGGTTTGCGGTCCAGGCTCTGGTTCCAGCTTCTCCTTTTCGAACTTCTATAATATTGCTGTCATCAGGATGGTATTGACTAACCCAATAAAATCCGTCGGCGCCCAAGTACAGCCACCTTCCTCCTGCCTGTTGGTAAGCTTCGTAGGCAGTAAGCATATTTTCAGAGGAATATTCAGGATGGCTCCCTGTTAGTACTACCGGGTATCTGTTAAGGAGGTCAACACCCTCTCGATCAAGATCTTCATCTGTATGCACATCGTAATCTATTCCTTTTGCCTCTAACCAATCTGTGAGGTGTAGGTCGGCATTTAATTGCCATAGAGAAGGAGAAAGCCAATGGCGATATTTAGGTCGCATATTGAGGATGGGTCGTAGCCTAGAGGAGAAGCACACTCCACTTCCGTCTGAATGGCAAGAGTATGTGGATAGCCCGTACTCTCTATGCTCGTTCAAATACAGGTCAGAAGCTTGCATAATCGGTACGCGTCCAGAGAGTAACTCAGCTACAACTGAGTTTGTTGCTAAGTTATCATTAGAATAAGCCATGTAGGAATTGGTGGGTATTATTAAGCAAACCTTTGCGGTGGTCTGACCCTTCGGAGGTCTCACAAAGAATGGTACATAATCCTCTGTTTCGGGACTTTCGACACCATTTATCCTCAATCTCGCTCCGTAAACACCGCTGCGCAATTTGCTAGGTAGCTTATAAGCGAAACTCTCTTCCCAACGAGCATCATCGATATCGTCATCGTGAAAGTGAATAGCGCCATACTCCTGTGGTACATGATGGTAAACGATATCATCGCTTGTCCAGTTATAACCCGTCATACCTCGGGCAGGTAAATTCACAGTAAACCCGTTTATTTTATTGGGTGAGGTATCTAATATCTGGCAAGAAGATATTTTATCGGTGATGTTCTCATGAAAATCCCATGCCCCTACGATAGAATTTCTGAGTTCCGCATCACAACCGCCTATCCCACGGGCCAAGGAATCAATGTCATTTTTTCTAGCGCTTGATTGGCAAATCGCGGTCTATCTATTTTCCCATTGTATAAATGGGTTTGTTCCGGGAGAGAGAACGGTTCGATGGCTTCCTTATACATGCCGCCTGATAGGAATCTCCCGGATTTTACAGATCTCGTGCTAGCAGCCATGAGGAGAGGGGCATTATTTTCCTCTGGTATTACTCTGACGCTGGAGGTAACAGTTCCTGTCGTAGAATTAGATGGGTGTAGGAGAGAAAGACCCAATCCTCCGTTAGTCGGAGTCACTACCGGGACTTGGTAGACTCGCACTCTCTTTGTTTTGGCGTCAAAAGTGACTGCTGCGAGATACCAAACTTTGCGCATCAATGGTTTTTTGCTTGAGACAGTTTCTACCTTACCTTTTTTCCCTCCAATCCAACAAGATAGACAACCCTTTTCGTCTATGAACATTCCGAAACCGGTGTTATTTTTTTCTGACCACTTTGTAATTATTCCTTGAATACCTTTTTCGGGAGTTGTGGGAAAAATAAAAGCTTGGAGGGTAAAGCTATCGACATTCATTCTGTGATCGTGTTGAAAACACCCGTAGGAGCCGCCATGAATTTTTTGGTTCTTCCCTTTATATTTCTTGTTGCAGGAGGAACGAACTACTTTTTCTTTGAACCCTGGCCCCTCAGGGTTTGTATCCCCGTGGATTAGTCTTACGATGTCTACCTGATAATCTTCGTTTTTTTCGGAGTTGA
>CACDEI010000066.1 GCA_902551695.1 uncultured Pseudomonadota bacterium | reverse complement strand
CAAAGATACCATCGTCCTACTCCCAGAGTCGAGTTTGCGTCAATGGCTCAAGCTTACCTGAATTCCGCTATTGATATTTCAGATGGGCTGATAGCTGATCTGGAACATATCGCACTCTCGAGTCATGTTGGTATTGAGTTAGATATGGAATGCTTACCCATTTCCAAAAGTTTAGAATTTATGTGTTCTAAGGAAAAAGTCTTAGAATATGCAGGGACGGGAGGGGATGATTACGAGCTAGCATTTACTACTAATGTTGATACATTTAAGCTAGTCAAAGAAATAGGAAAAAAAATAAACCTGAATATTTCAGCGATAGGAAAGGTTGTAACTGGCAATAGCGTGGTTTGTAGAAATGCTTCTGAAATCTGTTCTTCTTTAAAGGGTTTTCAAAAAGGTTATCGACATTTTTAGCTTAATGAATAATAGGTGTTTCGATTGCTGTGGTTAGAATAAGTAAATTTTGATATCTCTAGTCCCACAAAATAATTCATTTCCACCCCAAAAGGTTTTATATTACCTGGCAACCCAATCCTATAAAAACTGTCGGCGGTGAGATATGAATGAATTATTAAAGAGACTAAAAGTTTTATCTACCTCATCCCTATCTGATGCCAACAAAAGTATAAGGGTTTTGGACGGAGGAATTAGAAAATTCGGGAATTCTGAAGGAATGGTCGGCCTGGCCCGTGTGGTATCCTGCGGAGATGATTTTCTTAATGTTCTAAGCAGCCTAAATGAGGCTACGGCGGGAGAGGTATTAGTGGTGGAGGCAAGATCAAGCATTCGGGCGGTCTTGGGAGGCTTATTTTGTTCGGAGGCTAAAAGAAGGGGTTTATCTGGTGTAATCGTGGATGGCCCTATCAGAGATGTGGCTTGTATCGAGGGTTTAAATTTTCCCGTTTATGCTCGAAATACTTGTCCTTGTGCCGGCGCTTCCTCGAAACTTTCTAATACTTTTGAACCCGTGGTTGTGGGAGGAGTAATGGTTTCTTCTGGAGATATCGTTGTCGGTGATAAAGATGGGGTCGTGGTTGGAAACGTGAACTTTTTTCAAAGCGTCGTCGATTTGGCAGAAGAAATCGAGAGGGCTGAAGCATTTATTTTGAAAAAATTACAAAATAATGTGCCCCTATCGAAGTTGTTGAATTTAGAAACTCATTTGAAAAAAAATTGAGTTTGGAGAGGAAAGTGTTCTCCAGTTTAAAGTAGATGAGTGAGGAGGCATTATGAATGGAGCTAAAGCGCTTTTGGGAACTTTAGTTAAAAGTGGAGTAGAGGTATGTTTTGCAAACCCCGGAACATCGGAGATGCACTTAGTCACTGCTATCGGAGAGACAGATAGTATAAGGCCAGTTCTATGTCTGTTCGAGGGGTTGTTACTGGAGCGGCTGACGGGTACTGGCGAATGAAAAGGAAGCCAGCAGTAACCCTTTTACATTTAGGTCCTGGGTATGCCAATGGTATGGCGAATCTACATAATGCTCGGAGGGCATTTTCAGGGATCGTCAATATTGTAGGTGACCATGCTGAGTGGCATTTGAAGCATGATGCTCCGTTAACTTCCAACGTAAGGGCCCATGCCGAGTTACACTCAGATTTCATTCGAATCTCTAAATCTTCGAGAGACTTAAGTGCAGCAGGCAGTCAAGCTGTAGCTTTTTCTAAAAATGGTTGGGGTAAAATTGCTACGGTGATTGTGCCCGCTAATCATGCTTGGGAGGAAGATGCTGTTAGCCATGAGTCCTTGGAGAGTGATGGTTTTACACAGGTGTCGGATAAACGAATTTCGGAAGTTGCTGAATGTCTACAGTCTGGAAAGAAAATTGCTATGCTAATGGGAGGCAAGGCTCTATTCGAAGAATCGACAGAGATAGCTGGTAGGATTTCCCAGATGGGAGACATAACTCTTCTTTGTGAGACCTTTGCTGCTAGGTTTCAACGAGGCGAGGGGAGGGTGTCGCTTAATAGAGTGCCTTATTTTGCTGAACAGGCCATTGAGTTTTTGAAGGGTTTTGATTGTCTTATATTAGTGGGGGCAAAAAATCCGGTGGGCTTTTTTGCTTATCCTGAAGTCAAAAGTTTGTTAGCACCGGATAAGTGCGAAGTCCTCACCCTAGCAAAAGTAGACGAAGACGTGAATTCTGCTTTGGATAGCTTAGCAAAAATGTTAAATGCACCAAAGACGTGCGACAAGCAAAGCCGCGTTGTGAAGGAACCTGTCGGCGATATTTTGAACCCGGCAAATATTGGAGCGGTTATAGCGGAGTTATTACCTGAGGATGCTATTCTATCCGATGAGGGCATTACCTGCGGATTGGAGTTATATACGCAGACTATGGGAGCTTCTAAACATGATTGGCTTTCCATTACTGGAGGTTCTATTGGTCAAGGTTTACCGGTAAGCTTAGGTGCTAGTATTGCCTGTCCTGATCGTAAAGTAGTGTCTTTTCAGGCTGATGGAAGTGGGATGTATACAGTCCAGTCTTTGTGGAGCATGGCGCGAGAGGAAGTGGACGTTACCATAGTACTCTTAAATAACGATAGTTATGCTATTTTGAATGTGGAGCTTGCAAGGCTAAAGGCGGGTGAGCCTACCGATAAAACAAGGTCGATGTTCGATCTGTCTAACCCTTCTTTAGATTGGGTAAGCCTCGCGAAGGGCTTAGGGGTTTCCGCCGTCAAAGTGCGCACGGTAGAACAGTTCCGAGAACAGTTTGAACAGAGCATGCGCAAAAAGGGGCCTTTTTTAATAGAGGTAATAGTATCCCAAGACATGAGTGCGGGATTTAAAAGATAGGATTCTTTAACTCATCTAGCCCCGCATAGTTCGGCTGGTCAATCAAAATTTGTAAAAGTGTTGAATCACGAAGATATTGTTTCAGTCCTTTACTGCCAAGTGAAATATCTTTGTGCTGTATCGCAGATGCTATCTCCGATCTCAGACTAGAAAGATTTCCTTTTCTCTTCAACAATCTTTCCAGTTGTTTTTTCTCAGACTCCTTAAAATGTTTGCCATACTTATATTCTCTGATAGTAATATCTAAAGCGTTACAAGCAATGGTAGCTAAAAACTTTTGTCTGCCTTTAGCCTTTAGGAGTATCTCTTCTTTGACATATGCCTTTATACTAGTTACTAATAATGGGTCGAGCTGTTTTTCTAGGTTCTCAACCATTTTTTTGGGGTTAAAACTTGCCTCACCTGGAATTAGGAAATTGACACAATCCATCTCGCATTCCGAAACTCGTCTCCCTATTATCGGTCGTTCAATGCTTTTGTCCTCTCCGTTTTCATAAGACTTTTCCATTAGAAGACAAGCGACAGCCCACCAAAAAGAACCAAAAATCATCCAGAATTTTATCTCTTCCTGCTCTAACTTGGTTCCTCCAGAAGCTTCATAAGAGGCTAATAGGTCCTCCAGCATGCCAAAACCGCCAACAGTATTGCTGGAAACTCCAAAACGCCAGGAAGGCGTGCATAACCAACCAATGTCCCTAATTGGATTTCCAATATGGGCGATTTCCCAATCTAATACTCCACTTATGCCGCTCAACTTGTCCACTAGTAAGTTTCCGTTTCGGAAATCGTTATGTACCAGACAAAGAGGCCTATCTCGAGGAGGGTTTTCCAACAACCATCTAGCAACATATTCAATCATAGGTCTCTGCACCCCGAGAGACTTATAGATCTTGTATTGCTGTAATACATAGTCGGTTGGTTTTAACTTCACTAGAAAACCCTCTATCCCAGCAGAAGTAATATCGATCGAATGAAGGCGTCCAAGGATCTGGCCACATTGTTTCGCTACGCATGGCCGACTGTCATAAAACAATTTGAAGATACCTTGAAGGTTTACCCAAAAGTGAAAGGAATACAAATTCTCAACGATATGGGTTCGTACATGTTCCCAAAC
>CACDEI010000065.1 GCA_902551695.1 uncultured Pseudomonadota bacterium | reverse complement strand
TGTTCGACTAACCCCTTCCCCAAAAAGGTTTTTGCGTCAATCTTAGAAAGCTTTGAGCGAACTGACTCTTCTATATTGTAGTTAGCAGATTTGATAAGTTTGAGAAACTCTTCGGGTGCATGATCTTCCTTCTCGAAGTGCACCATTACCGGGAGCGCCTTTTTTATCTTGGCCCTATTAAACTCTTTTTCGTTCAACTAGCAGACACCTAGGCATTTAATCAAAAGTTTTCTGAGCTCACAGAAATTTCAATATTACGTGATGGTACAACTGTAGAGATCGCATGTTTATACACCATTTGGTTAACCGAACTTTTTAATACGATTACGAACTGATCGAAGGAGTCGATTGTTCCTTGAAGTTTAATCCCATTGATTAAATAGATCGATACTGGCACTTGTTCTTTTCTCAGCTCATTGAGGAAGGGATCTTGTAAAAATTGAGCTTTATTGGCCATGCTTTAAGTCTCCCAGTTGTAGCTTTTTTAGAATCTGAGAACAACTTCAATATCTTATATTATCTGGTGACTAATTTTAAGGAAGACGTGTAAAAATTCCTGCTTTTTCAATTTCTTGAGCGATTTTTTCGAAGAGAGCTTTGTGATTACTGCTTTCTAACCGAAAACCATCCCTCTCGCGCTTGAACCAGGTATCTTGACGTTTGGCGAGTTGCCCAGTAGAAATACTTGCGCGAAAAATCATCTCATCGTAAGACAGCTCCTTCAACAGATATTTTAGAACCTCTTTATAGCCAACACTTTTTAGGCAATTGGGTATATCTTCAGGTCGTCTCCCGTACGTCAGATTAATAACCTCGTTTATTAACCCGCGATTTAGCATCTGTGTGAATCTTTCACGTAAATGATCTCGAAGAAGTTTTCGATCTGCCTTGAAAAGTACAAATTTTAAAGGATGTACTAAGTCGCCACCCTGGCATCCCTCCTCTAGATAAGCAGACATAGGTTTCTCCGCCAGAAGACACACCTCTAGAGCGCGGAGGACACGCTGTGTGTCATTAGGGTTAATACGTTTTGCTGATCTCGCATCTAATGTTATTAACCATTCGTGTAGCTTGGCTAGACCTGATTTTCTCATTTTTAATAGCAGCTGTTCTCTTAAATCAGGGTCGCTTTTTGGGAGAATAGATAATCCAGACGCAAATGATTTGAAGTACAGTCCAGTCCCCCCCACAAATAATGGTATTTTTTTCCTAGATAGAATGTCAGAACTTACTTTTTTAGCATCTTCACAAAATCTGGCAGCGGAATAAATTTCATTAATTTCACAAATATCTATCAGATGGTGTGGCACCTTTCTTTGTTCAAAGGGTGTGGGTTTAGCACTACCTATATGAAGGTCTTTATAGACTTGAACTGAATCGACATTGATTATTTCTAAAGGAAAATTTTTTGCTAACCTCAAAGCAACTGCGGACTTTCCAGTTCCGGTTGCCCCCATCAGGAAAATTGCATTCAAACTATTTTGTTTGACCATTTGCGTCACTCAAATCCCAGGTTTAATTTTTTGGCAGAGCAATGGTTTGTCCCTCCTTTATGAAATCGGAACGCAATCCATTCATTTTTATTAGGGTATTAATTGAGACTTTTTCTCTAACAGCTATTTCAGAGAGGGTATCGCCTTTTTTTACCGTGTAAGAATTTCTTGAGACACTATTGTTGGAGTTTTCCTTTAGGTCGAAAAAGATTAATACCCCCCTATAAATTGCTTGAGCTATACTCTGCCGAAAAGTTGGGTCATTCAATTTCATTTCTTCGGCCGGATTAGATATGAAAGCAACCTCTATCAATACCGACGGAATATCTAAAGATTTCAGAACCAAAAAGCCCGCTGACTGCACCTTCTTCTTATGAACGCGACCAACGCGATTTAATTGCGTCAAGATACCACGGGCGGCTCTATTACTTTCATCCAAAGTGGCTTTTTGTGAGAGATCTACTAAGGTTTCCCATAGATCGTCTGGCTTATTCTCCCTTTTTATTGATCCAATAAAATCTGAGGAATTAGCTTGAGAAGCCAACCTTCGAGCCAACTCACTACTTGCGCCTCGATTGGACAAAATATAAACGGAGGATCCCTTCACAGCTCGATTTTGAATCGCATCCGCATGGATAGATAGAAACAAGTCCGCTTTCTTTTCTCGGGCCACATTTACCCTACTCCTCAACCTAACCCTGGTATCACTATCTCTGGTGAGAACCCCAGTGAGCCGGCTGTCTTTTTGAAGGATACCACCTAGCCGCCGGGCAATATCCAACGTGATCTCTTTCTCGTAAGTGCCTCTTAAACCAACCGCTCCACTATCAACACCCCCGTGACCAGCATCGATAGCTATTACGATTTGTTTTTTCTCAAGGGCTAATTGTTGAGGGTTACTGGGAAACGCTCGAATCTCCAAACTCGTTTCGCCCAGAAGTGCATTTTGAACTAACTCATGCTCAAACCGCAACAAACCCTGAGTATCTAAAACCACACGAAGATCATTATCCCCTCTTTTTGCATGACGAACGCGCATCACAAGACCGTTCTCCGAAAGAGTAAATTTCGCTCCCTCGGCCATGGAAGTATTTTTCAAATCAATCACTATTCTATCTGGCTTACCCATTTTGAAGATTCTATAATCCCTTGGTAGAGGGAAAGTTATTAAAATTCGGGCAAACGAATCCTCTAAATGCTGACTGGTTACTGACAAGACTTCATCAGCAGAAATGCTAGTGATATTTAATTGAACCAACACTAAACTCGTCAGCAAATTTAGGTTTATGACAAAACTAGAACTAAGACATTTTTTAATTATTCTCGGCATCATTTGGCAACGCCAATTCTCATTATTCAACAACGTTTTTATCAATCTGAATTCTTCTAGAAAACTCCTCCACTTCAATTTTTATAGTCAAATCTGGCTCAGGCAAGCCCTCTGATACAGATTCTGGCCATTCGATGAGTAATATACTTTTACTATCTAGGTAGTCATCGAAGCCGATAAACTCCAATTCTCGCGAGGAATCAATCCTAAAGAGATCCAAATGATTCACTTTTATGCCTCCTCTGGAGTAAGTTTCTACTAAGGTGAACGTTGGACTTTTAACTGGCCCGTTAATTCCGATAGCTTTAAGAAATCCTCTTGCAAACGTAGTCTTTCCAGCTCCTATTTGCCCTGTTAAGTGAATACAAAATGGAGGGACTACTTTCCGAGCTATTTTCCCTCCCAGGTCCATCATTTCCTCAGCTGTGTCAATTATTTTGGTAACCAACGTCATTCATCCCTCAAATTGACCACTGACCTTATTTCATCAAGCAACTCACTCGGTCTAAGCCCCACTTCACCAAATTTTTCCGCGATGCGATCACCAGCTAAAGAGTGAACCGCTGCCCCTATAACCGCAGATTCTTCTTGGGTGAAACCTTGTGCTAGAAAAGATCCTATCACCCCCGTCAAAACATCACCCATCCCTCCAGTTGCCATCCCAGAGTTTCCATCAAGGAGCACGTAAGGCGCTTCCCGCCCGCGCTTTATGAGCGTACCGGGACCTTTGAGAAGAGAAGTACCTCCAAATTTTTCAGAAATTTTGCTGACAGCACTAAATCTATCAGCCTCTACTTCATCCACCTTTAAGCCCAACAGGCGGGCCGCTTCCCCACTGTGGGGAGTTGTAATTCTACTCCTCTTGTAACTTGGGTCTGCCGCTAACAAATTTAAAGCATCTGCGTCATAGACTGTGGGCACTTGCAACTCTTCCACCATTTCAAATATTTGAGTCGCCCATGGTTTAGTCGAAAGACCGGGCCCAATTGCCAAAGCAGAGCTTTTTTTTAACAGGGGTATCAAATCCGATCCCCTAGTGATACCGTGGCACATTATTTCGGGCCATCCGTTGGTCAGAAACGATGCATGGGCCGGA
>CACDEI010000064.1 GCA_902551695.1 uncultured Pseudomonadota bacterium | reverse complement strand
CAATAACATCGGAGATAATGTGGATGCATTATTATTCGTATCCAATAGTTTGCTCTCCATTCTTGCGATCGTTGTGCCTATTAAATATATATGACTCTTTGAAGAACCTAAAGCTTACTTAATCTTTTTTAATCGGTTCTAAAAATTTTCAAACAACTAGATATGTTTAAACACTGTATAATTAGTATAAAGAATTGTCATAAAGTAGGTTGTTTATATTTTTGGGATAAGATAGCCTCAAGTCTAGAGACATTTTGGGGGGGACATATGTCCAATCAACCGAAACATCAGTTTAACCATCCCAAAGGCCCAGAATACAAGCGCCCCTGGGGGTTATTTCAAAACCCTAAAGTCCGGCAAGAAATTGCTCGGTTGGATGCAAAAAAGGACTGCCAAAGAATCGTCTTTCTATTGAAAGCATACGAATTTCCCTCTGATTTGACTCATGCCTTGGAAATGGGTCTCTATCACACCTATGGAAGCAGAACGGTTGCTAAACTTTTGGATTACACCCAAGAGTTTGAAAAATTTGGTCAAAAAAGATACGACGACACCTACATTTTAATCGCTCAATTTATGGAAGCTGGTTGGGATAACGAATTAGGTGCAAGAGCCCTTAAACAAGTAGCGAAGGCCCACTCTCGATTTGCGATAAAAAATGACGATTATCTGTTCGTACTTTGGACCTTTATTGAATTTCCTATTCAATGGATGAGGAAATACGGCTGGCGGAAATTCACACCGCATGAAGAAAAAGCGTGGTATGCCTATTGGCTTAAAATCGGAGAACACATGGGTATACAATCACTGCCTAGAGAAAAGGAAGTTTTTGCGAGTTTTGTTGAAGATTACGAAAAGCGGGAGATGGTACCAAATGAGTATAGTGAGCGGGTTGCTATGGCGACCGTGCGTATTATGCAAGGTTGGCTACCAAAAATTTTGCGCCCACTGGTCATGCCTTTGGCAGCTTGCCTATCTGAACCTCGTTTTCTTGAGGCCATCAATTATAAAAAACCTAATTCCATAGCTAAATTTTTAGTCCATAGCGGTCTAAAAATAAGGGCTTTAATCAAACGGTTGATTTCTTTAGATGAATTTCCTGATCTCTTGGCTGAAAACTATTATCGAACCTACCCAAATGGAGATTTTGAGATAGAAGCACTTAAACCAGATTATTTTGAACAGTCTAATTTAAAAACTAAAACACTTAATTAAGAGAGGAACTAACTACAATGAAATATAGAATGTCTTTTATTCTAATTGCGGCACTGATGGCTGTGTCTTCAACGACATCAGCACTAGAAGAGTCGGCGGTTCGAGACTATTTCACAGGCTGGGATACTGGGGATATCGTCAAGGTAATGAGTTATTTCTCAGCGGATATCGTCTACGAGGATGTGCCAAAAGCTGAAATCGCTAAGGGCACCGCCGAAGTGAAGGCATTTGTTGGAAAATTCTTTACGGATTTTGCTGGCGCTAGGCTAGCTGTTAACAGCGTTACAGTAGGACAAAGTGGTGCTGCTGCCGAATGGACCATTAGCGGTGGCAGCGGAGAAGAAGCATGGAGTCTTAGAGGAGCTTCCGTTATGGAGCACACTGACGGGAAAATATCGAGGGTAACTGACTATTGGGATAAGTAGTCAGGAAAACAAACTGAATCATAAAGGGCCGTAATTCCGGCCCTTTTTTCCAATCCGCAAGGTTTGCTCCCTCCCTCTCAAGAGCTAAACAGGATAGCGCGTCATGGACGGTGAGATTTATATCCGCCAATCCGAAAATTAATTAATATTGCAAAAAATTTCTAAGGGCATCTCTGAAATTTTCGTTCCCCAAACTCTAGATTTTATAACACCGTATAGAGTAATGTAGAGTTTGTTGCATGAAGAAGGAGCGGTGTGTTGGGATCAAAAAATACTGGATGGAGTATTGCGGTAGATACTGGTGGTACTTTTACCGATGTAGTAATAGCTGATGACAAAGGTCATTTCATTATCGGTAAGGCACCTACCACACCAGACCGGATATTTATTGGGCTAAAGCAGGCTCTTGAAAGTGCTGCTCAAGAGATCCAATTATCTCTGGACGAGGTCCTCGGCAAAGCCGAACTCTTCATTTACGGGACGACCCGTGCCACTAACGCTATTGTGACGGGTAACATCGCTAAGACAGCTTTTATTTCCACCGCAGGATTTCCAGATATTTTGGTGCTTAGGGAAGGAGGAAAATTTGATCCCCACGAATTTTCTAAGCCATATCCTAAACCCTATATACCTCGGCGACATACTTTCGAGATAGAAGAGCGAATAGAATCTACGGGCAACGTGTATCTCCCTCTTAACGAGGAGCAAGCCATTGACACCATAAAAAAAATTAAAGCCAAAAAATTTGAGGCCTGTGCGGTCAGTTTGTTGTGGGCTACCTCTAACCCGGTACATGAAAAAAGACTGGGAGAACTTCTACAAGAGGAACTACCGGGAATCCCTTACACTTTGAGCCACGAATTAAATCCAATTCTGAGAGAATATCGTCGAGCTTCATCCGCAGCTATAGATGCGTCGATAAAGCCATTAATGCAAAGTCATCTGAGCGATCTTGAGCAAGATCTACGGGATGAAGGCTACCAGGGCGAGCTATTAATTAGCACGACAATTGGTGGCTGCATGGATGTCGATAGTGTCGTCGAGAGACCAATTCATACAGTCCGATCAGGACCCGCAATGGGACCAATAGCCGGTCGGCGCTACGCTCAACTCGAAAATCAAACTGAATCTGTCCTAGTTGTTGATACTGGAGGGACAACCTTTGATGTGAGTTTGGTACTTGAGAACGAGGTTTCGATTACGCAAGAAACATGGATTGGAGAACGATTCACGGGACATATGCTGGGTATACCGGCAGTTGATGCTCGTAGTGTAGGCGCTGGTGGAGGCTCGATAGCCTGGTTGGACGAGGCCGGATTACTTAGAGTGGGCCCCCAGAGTGCCGGCGCAAAACCTGGGCCTGCATGTTACGACGCTGGAGGAGAATTACCAACGGTAACAGATGCCGCATTAGTTCTAGGTTACATTGACCCGGAGTTTTTCCTCGGAGGAAGAATGAAGCTCAATCTGGAACTTGCTAAACAATCGGTTGAGTCGATCTCTTCCCCATTAGGAATTTCTATCGAAGAAGCTGCTTATTCCATATACGCGGTATCAAATGAAACAATGATAAACGCGATTAAGGATATAACCGTCAGTGAAGGCATCGATCCAGCAGAAACTATCATCGTAGCTGGAGGAGGAGCCGCCGGATTTGGTATTTTACCAATCGCTCGTGAGCTTAAATGCGAGACCGTTATTATTCCGCGTACGGCAAGCGTTTTATCTGCAAGCGGCATGCAATTTTCAGACATCCAATTTGAGCATACATCGACAATGCCTACCAGATCGGATGCTTTTGATAGTACGGCAGTGAATGAAGCTCTTGAAGAAGTAGACTCAGTTTTAAGTCGCTTTGGGGATAGGTTGAAGGAGCGAGGTTTTAACGAGCGAAGCACACATTACCGTGTAGATGCGCATTATGCCGCCCAAGTTTGGGATATCGCAGTAGAACTCCCGGCCGCACGAATAGAATCAGATAGCCTGGTCCAGGATCTCATAGAGGCTTTTCATACTAATCACCGTAGGATTTTCAGCATGGAAGACCGAGCTAGCCCGATAGAGTTCCTTAACTGGACTGGCCGCCTGTCCATCAGCCTGCCCACTAAGACAATCTCGACTGATCAATCAAAGAGAGAAGCTGATCTTCAGACGAGAGAAGTTTTCTTCGGAATTGATGACAAGCGCTCGACAAAAATTGTCCGAGGTGTTTCTTTAAACGTAGGTGAAATAATAGAGGGACCCGCGATAATAGAGGAAGCTACGACGACGATTGTTCTACCTCCCGATACGGAAGCAACATTAAGCTCTTCCGGTAGTTATGTAGTTGATCTCATGACCAATCAAAGAACAAGGTAACGAGGCTCTAGGAATGGAAACAAGCACTAGTCAACAAAAACAACCAACAGCATTATCTCCGATGTTATTA
>CACDEI010000063.1 GCA_902551695.1 uncultured Pseudomonadota bacterium | reverse complement strand
TAATTGAGGAACACAAAATAGGTCATGCTTTCGAAGAGGCTTTACCCTTCACCTCGCTTTTGGTGGTGTTTTTTGCGATTGTCGCCGTAATTCACGACCAGCATTTATTCAGCCCAGTAATTACTTGGGTTCTAAGTTTAGAAGGCACCCTCCAGGTCTCTTCCTTCTACCTGGCCAATGGGATCCTTTCAATGATCAGCGACAACGTCTTTGTGGCTACGGTCTATATTTCAGAAGTCAAGCAAGCGCTGGACGAGGGGAGAATAAGCAGAGAGGTTTTCGACTTATTAGCAGTAGCGATAAACACTGGAACTAACATTCCCAGTGTTGCCACACCGAATGGCCAGGCTGCTTTCTTGTTTCTACTAACTTCTGCCTTAGCTCCCCTGATTAGGCTTTCTTATATGAGAATGGTTTGGATGGCTCTTCCCTACACTATAACAATGTCCACAGCGGGGTTATTAGCCGTCATTTATTTACTTTAGAAGATTGGCTGCCTTAAAGGACGTTAACAATAATGGAACTTAATACAGTTTTGCAGAGCACCTACACCTGTCGATATTATAGAGATAAAACAATAGAAGAACCTAAGCTAAAGAGAGTGCTTGATGCTGCCAGATGGGGACCAAGTGGGGGCAATCGGCAGCCAGTGAGCCTTGTAGTCATCCGCGATCAAAAAAAGAAGTTGGCTTTACAAGAGCTATACCTACCTCTTTGGGAACCCTATGTGAAAGGCGTCGAAGAAGGTGATATAAAAATAAGCGCTCGGGATTCCAACATGCTGCGCGATGCTGATCACTTTGCTCGCAATATTGCTAAAATCCCGGTTCTGATAAAAGTATGTGCTCGTTTAGGAGACGTACACCCAACGGACACGAACTTGGATCGGCTCAGTATCGTAGGGGGTGCCTCCATCTACCCTGCAGTTCAAAATATTCTACTTGCTGCTAGAAGCGAAAATTTAGGATCTGCTCTGACAACCTTACTCTGCGCAGTCGAGCCAGAAGTCAAAAAATTACTAGAGATTCCTGAAGACGTATCGACCGCAGCAATGATAACACTTGGCTATCCTTTGAAGGACTTTCCTAAGAAACTCAACAGGAAACCAATTGAAGAGATGTGCTGGGGGGAGAATTACGGGAAGAAGGTGTTTTAACCCGGTTAGAGGCTTATATAAAATCCTTAGTTCAAAAATATGAGCTGCAAGTCGTTGAGGAAAAGTTGGCCTTTTTTTGTCGGCTTTATTACGTCTCCTTTTCTTTCAAAAAAACCCGCCTTTTCAGCTCTAATAATTTTTTCGTCCACTTCATGAGAACCTGGCTCTATTCCAGTCTTATCATACAAGTCAGACAACTCAAAGCCATCCGTCAACCGGGTTATATTTATAGCATATTCGATTAAAGCGTCTTCTTCAGAGACCAATCTCTTCTCCGAGTCCGCTCGCTTCTCTTTAAGTTTTTTCATGTACAACGTGGGCGAGTCGGCTTTTTTGGTCCTATAGATGTCTTTACCAATGGTGACTTTTCCATGTGCACCAGCACCTATACCGATATAGTCGCCGTAACGCCAATAATGGAGATTGTGACTAGAGGACCTCCCGGATAGCGAATACGCAGACACCTCATATCGGTTGAAACCAGAATTTTTTAGGAGCTCAAGTCCATCCGAATAAGATCTATAAATAGCGTCTTCGTGCGGAAGCTTCGGAGGCGAAACATGGAATTTTGTGCCCTCCTCGATTGTCAGTTGATATCGCGATATGTGTCCTGGTTGAAATGAAATCGCTTCATTTAAATCCAACATATCACTGTTATAGGTTCCTGACGGCACGCCGAACATAAGATCTATGTTAATATTTTCAAAACCCACCTCCTCAACCAGAAGAATGGCATTTCTGGCCTCTATATCGTTATGTGGTCTCGATAAGGCCGTCAGCACATCGTTCGAGAAACTCTGTACGCCTATGGAAATCCTATTTACTCCGGATCTTTTATATACCTCAAGTTTACGAAAACTGGTACTCTCTGGATTTATTTCCAGGGTTATCTCTGCGCTCTCTCTTACAGGCACTTTTTCTGATATGCCTTCAAGCAACCTCGCTATCAGCTCACTACTAAATAAACTTGGAGTCCCTCCTCCAAGATAAATACTAGAAACAACACGACCGGGAGCAAGTTTAATATCCTCCTCTAAATCTTGTAATAGGCAATTTATATAAAGATCCTCTCGAACAGATGGAGTTCGAAGAAAGCTATTGAAGTCGCAATAGGGGCATTTGCTAGTACACCAAGGGAGATGCACATACACCGATATATTCTCTCGCCAAGGCAACATAATTCAAAGACTTTTTAAATTTTCCAACATTAATTTTAACGCTTTACCTCTGTGACTTAGGACTAATTTTTCCTCTCTCAACATCTGGCCCGCAGTTTTAGAGGTAAATTCATCAAAAAAAATTGGGTCATACCCAAAGCCGTTTTCTCCCATCGGCGTATGGGTTATCCTCCCTTCCCATTTCCCAATAGCAATAATGGGTAAAGGGTCGAATTCGTATCTTACTAGAGTCATAGCGCAAACAAAAAAAGCTCGGCGCTCAAGATTTTTGAGATTTTCCATCCGCTGTAATAGTTTCTCCAAATTCTCGCCATCAGTGGCCTTTGCTCCTGCAAACCTTGCCGAATATATCCCCGGATCGCCATTTAGCGCCGGCACTACCAAACCCGAATCCTCAGCCAAAGAAATTAACCCTGTCGAACGGCAAGCAAATCTAGCTTTCGCAATAGCATTTTCAACGAAAGACTGGCCAATTTCAGGCTGTGATTTAAAACCCAAGTCTTTTTGAGAGGTGAAATTCAACCCTTCCTGCTTTAGGTACTGACTTATCTCTAGAAACTTACCAATATTTTCTGTGGCAACCAATATTCTCATATTTTAATTAATTATTCAGATAACACTGAAGCCTGAAGTTGCAAGAGTTGCTTTATACCTTGCTGGGCTAGGTCTAGCATGCTGTTCATCTCATCTCTACGGAAAGCATGACCTTCCGCAGTTCCTTGTATTTCCACAAAGTGGCCCGCTTCATTCATCACTACATTCATATCGGTCTCGGCACTGGAATCCTCGTGATAATTTAAGTCCAGAATGGGTACACCCTCGAAGATACCGACAGAAATAGCGGCAAGAGCACCATGAATCGGACTACTTGACATCTTTTTTTCTGTTATCAGCCTCTCTACTGCTAATACCAAAGCTACGTAAGCTCCTGTTATTGAGGCCGTTCGGGTTCCACCATCGGCCTCAATAACGTCACAATCTAAGGTTATCGTTACCTCTCCTAGAGATTGAAGATCTATAACAGACCGGATCGACCGACCAATAAGCCTTTGAATTTCCTTTGTTCTCCCAGACTGCCCACCAGATGCGGCCTCTCTTCGGTTTCTACTTCCGGTGGCACCTGGCAACATTCCATATTCTGCGGTTACCCACCCTGTTCCTGAACCCTTCAAAAAGCCTGGGACCCTACCCTCGACGCTAGCGTTACATATAACCCTAGTTCTCCCACATTCTATAAGAACCGAGCCCTCAGAGCTTTCTACAAAATTCTTTGTTATCTTAAGCTCTCTTAACTCATCGGGATTCCTTCCGTCTGGTCGCTTCATAATTTTGCCTACCTTTAGAATGCATGAAAGAGGGAACATTATACCCACAAATCCTCTAAACAACGGATTCATCTCGAAAAACTGCTATGTTAAATGGTTTTTTAGTAATATTCTGAACTTAAAAGAATAGACGCCTACAACGACCTTTTTTTAAAGGAGAAAGATATGATCCTCAGTATGACTGGTTTTGGAAGAACCGATTTCGAAAAGGGATCTGTGACAGGCTTTTTAGAAATAAGGTCTCTAAACCATCGTCATTTGGACATATCGGTAAAACTACCTGAGACACTACGTCCCTTTGAGAAAACAGCGAGAGAATTAATCAAAGCGAGAGTAAATCGAGGAAAAATTGACTGTTACCTGAATTTTGAAACGAAGAAAAAACCTGAAGAAAGCCTAGAAATAGATGACTCTATTTTACGCAACATAGCTGCAATTAACACCC
>CACDEI010000062.1 GCA_902551695.1 uncultured Pseudomonadota bacterium | reverse complement strand
CTGAGCCGGACTGCCTCCGATTACTTTGTCAATGAGTGGCTCTAACTCTATGACTTTGGGTCTAAAACCTAGCACTTCGAAAGGGCCCTTATCCGATACTTCGTCTATCGATACACCAACTAAGTTGAAGGTTTTAGCCTTCCGTTCACCTTTAACTGTTATTACTTCCACTTCTGCTTCATGCTCATCGAGGACAACATCCACAAAAGCGTGTATAAATCCTTCCCAGGTACGAACTTCAGTTTTTCCAATCGACACAAACTGGTCACCGTATGTCAAACCAGCCTCCTCTGCTTTTGAGGATTCGAGGATTTCTCCTACGATTGGTTTAGGTCCACCCACACCAACCACAAATAAGAACCAATAAAGAAGAATAGCTAAGAGAAAATTCGCCAAAGGTCCCGCCAATAGAATAGAACATTTTGCTGGGAAGGACATTTCGTTAAGGGCGGCGCCACTCGCTGAATCAGATAGGATTTCTGTTTGCTTGGTCGCAGATTCTTTTTCATCCAACATCGATACATAGCCACCAAGGGGGATTGCAGAAAGGATGTATTCAGTCCCATTCTTTGTAAAACCGCAAATCCTTTTACCAAAGCCAATTGAAAACACGAGAACCCTCACTCCGCACAACCTAGCGACAAGAAAATGCCCTAGCTCATGCACGGTTACAAGAATACTAATAACGCCAATGAAGGCTAACACTTTGACTAAAAAATCGAGGATCATATGGTTTTTATTTTACTGCCAACCTCTTGTCTCGTTTCCTGATCAACAGACAGGATTAAATCAATTGTATCAGCTTCTTTCACACTGTGGCTCGATAGCGCGCTCTCAACAATATGGGGTATGTCAGTAAATTTTATTTGCGCATTTAAAAATGCTGCTACGGCAACCTCGTTCGCAGCGTTTAAAACTGCTGGTGCAGTACCCCCAGTTCGAATAGCATCTTGCGCTAATTTAAGACAAGGGAAACGAAGTAGATCTGGCTCCTCAAAATTTAACTGCTTGACTGAGAACAGATCTAGAGAGCCCACCCCAGACTCACCCCGCTCAGGCCACAACAAAGAATAGGCAATGGGAGTGCGCATGTCAGGATTTCCCATTTGAGAGATGATAGAACCATCAGCGTACTCAACCATTGAATGAATTATACTTTCCGGATGAATTACAACCTGAACATCACTGCACTTAACATTGAACAACCAGCAAGCTTCGATCACCTCCAGTCCTTTATTCATCATTGATGCTGAGTCCACCGATATTTTCTGGCCCATCACCCAATTTGGATGGGCGCACGCTTCGTTCGGTGTAACTCTCTCAAGCTGTTTTAGAGTTTTTTCTCTAAATGGTCCTCCAGATGCAGTTAGAATAATTTTCTTCACACCCTTTGTAGTGGAACCCTCACCCTTCTTTTTTATGCTAGGAAGGCATTGGAAGATAGCATTGTGTTCGCTGTCAATGGGTAAAAGCTGAGCACCATTTTCTTCCACCGCATTCATAAACAACTGACCGGACATTACCAAAGACTCTTTATTGGCGAGCATCACGCGTTTTCCTGCCTGTGCAGCAGCTAAGTTAGGCAAAAGTCCAGCTGCGCCTACAATCCCAGCCATTACATAGTCAGTATTAGGATGAGACGCTACATACTCTAAACCAGCCAAGCCCCATATCACTTGAACTTTAAGGCCAGCTTTTTTCACTTTCCGCTCCAAAGCATCGGCTGCTTTTTCTTCCACCATCACGGCGTATTCGGGCTCCCAAACAACACACTGTTGAAACATTTTTTCACAATTGGAATACGCAGTCAGTGCAAAAAGAGAAAACTTATCTGGGTGTAGAGATAACACCTTTAAGGTACTATCACCGATAGTCCCTGTGGATCCCAAAATAGTTAGCGCTTTACTCATAAACCCCTACCAAAATTGTGATTCCAGCAAATACTGGGGCTCCAGCTAGCAAGCTGTCGACCCGATCGAGTACGCCTCCATGCCCTGGCAAAAGGTTACCAGAATCTTTCAAATTAGCCAGACGCTTAAATAGACTCTCTAACAAGTCACCAATAACCGCAAAAAGCACTGTAGCGAAAGTAAGACACAGCAGGATAGAAACATCAAAAGACAAGAAAAAATATCCTGATATTAATGACACCAGACTTCCTCCAGCCACGCCAAACCACACCCCTTCCCAAGTCTTACGCGGACTAATCGAGGGTACAAATTTGCGACGGCCTTTTGATTTCCCGCCAAAATAAGCGAAAGTGTCGACTGAGCAAACAGTGCTTAAAAGTACTATCAAAAGAGCCGAAGACTGTTCATAAAGATAAATTAGTGAGGCACAAGTGCTGGAAAGAATAACCACGCCCGCGCAGGCAAAGAACCATCCACCTTCTGTACGGAATAAGCCTGGATCCTCGGCAGCCCTGTAAATGAGAATCGTCGCAAAAAACCAAAAAACAACGCCAATTAAAACAAAGGCAGTCAGCAGTTCTGAGCTTTTAGCAGAATAAAAACAGAGCACACAAAAGCCTAAAACTAAAGTACTATATATTAGTTTGGATAAGTAATCTCTAAGACCAATAAATGATGTCCATTCAAAAGCGGACACAAAAATCACCAACCAAATAAGCGAGAGAAAGAAGAACGCATTAGAAAGCACGCCCAGCAGGACAACGGATGCTAAAACTATTCCAGTACCTATCCTTTGTAACGAACTGCCCTTAGATTTACCTTCTTCAGTCATTACTCACCACATCGTTCCTTTACTCTGTTTTACTGAGATAGAGATTCAACATCTTTTGAATGAATTTGCTCATGAGTTTTTCCAAATCTTCGTTCTCGTCTGGAGAATGCTATTAGGGCTTCCTCGAAGGCCGACACATCAAATTCGGGCCAGTATTTTTCGGTGAAATACAGTTCCGTATAAGCTAATTGCCAAAGTAGATAATTACTGAGCCGCTTTTCGCCTCCCGTCCGAATCAGTAAGTCTGGCTCTGGTATTTCTGAGAGAGACATCTTTTTAGCTATGGTATCGATATTTATTTGTTCAGGTCGGATAACACCGCTCAACACGCTTTCGCAAACCTTTTGGGCAGCCTGCGTTATGTCCCATCTCCCGCCATAATTTGCGGCAATTGTTAAAAGCAACTTAGGGTTGGGCGGAAAACTTTTCTCTATAGACTTAATTTTTTCCCGCAGTTCATTAGGAAATGCCTCTAAGTCTCCAATAAAAGCCAGTCGCACACCATTTTCTTCTAATTGGTTTGCTTCGTTCTCTATGGCCCTTACAAAAAGATGTAATAGATATGTGACTTCACTCTCTGGCCGTTGCCAATTTTCGCTACTAAAAGCGAACAATGTTAAAAACTCTACACCAACCTTAACACAGTGTTGAACCAGTCCTCTGACCCGCTCCAGCCCTTCCAGATGGCCTTCTGTCCTTTCCAAGTTCCTTTGCCTTGCCCACCTACCATTCCCGTCCATTATAATAGCGACATGGTTTGGCAAGTATTCTAGATCTTTTGACGCCATAAATAAGCACCCCTGAGCAAAGATGAAACCATCCCTAATTCGACCTCAGACAATCACGTCTGAAAAAGTCTAGATTTCCATGATTTCCGACTCTTTATCTCTTACAACATTGTCCATACTGGCAACATATTTGTCAGTGAGTTTCTGTATTTGATCTCCCGCCTTTCTCTCTTCGTCCTCAGACATCTCTTTCGCTTTCACCAACTCTTTATATTTTGCCAAAGCATCTCGACGGAGATTTCTCACCGCCACCTTGGCGCCCTCTGCCTCACTCTTCAATACCTTTATTAGGTCTTTCCGTCTTTCCTCCGTCATCGGAGGAATGGGTATTCTTATCAGCGTACCCGCACTGTTAGGAGTTAAGCCAAGGTTACTCTCCATTATCGCTTTTTCTACGGATTCAACCATGCTTTTATCCCAAACGGTAACAGACAAAGTACGCGGATCTTCTACCCCTACATTCGCAACCTGGGAAAGCGGTGATTTATTTCCGTAGTAATCAACTGAGATGTGATCCAGAAGACTTGTGTGAGCCCTACCTGTTCTGAGCCTCATAAGACTTGATCTCAGTGATTCCACCGATTTGATCATCTTCTCTTCAGCTATTTTTCTAATAT
>CACDEI010000061.1 GCA_902551695.1 uncultured Pseudomonadota bacterium | reverse complement strand
CTTGGCAAGGTCCAAGGAGTAGTCGTCCAAACCACTAGGTGGGTATTTTCCTCGCCAATTACGGGAAATTTCACATACACACTTGGATCGGTTACCTCTTTGTAACCCAAGGACACTTCGTGGGAGGACAAGACTGTTCCTGAACCGGGGCTGTACCACTGGATTTTATGACCCTTGTACAGAAGGCCTTGCTCATGAATTTGCTTTATAAGCCACCATACAGATTCTATGTATTCATTGTCAAAGGTCACGTAAGGAGTTGATAGGTCCACCCAGTATCCAGCAGCCTTAGTAAGAGCATCCCAATCCTTTTTATACTTCAAAACGCTTCTCTTACATTCTGCATTGAATTTAGCAATACCAAAGGACTCGATTTCTTCTCGATTTTTAATCCCCAAGACTTTCTCCACCTCGATCTCTACTGGCAAGCCGTGAGTGTCCCACCCAGCTTTTCTGTCCACTCGGAAGCCTTGCAAAGTCTTGTAACGGCAAAAAGCATCCTTGATGGCCCTCCCTAGGATGTGATGGATGCCTGGACGGCCATTAGCTGTTGGGGGACCCTCATAAAAACTAAATATCTTTTCAACTGAACGGGTAGAGATACTTTTCTGAAAAGTATTTTCGGATTCCCAGGTATTTAGTATCTCCTCCTCCAAAACAGGAAGATCTAGACTTTTTATTTCTTTAAAGCTAGTAGCCAACCTTGTGCCCCCAAAATTTTTCGGTCTAACTGTTTTGCCCAGAGGCGATCTGCATTATGGTAGAAACCATAGAGGCTAGACCGTTACTCCTAGTTGGAGAAAGGTGCTCACTAAGTGAGATTTCCTTAATGAAGCTCGGCGGAGTATTTAGGATCTCCTTTGGCTCCCTGCCCGAGTACACCATAAGCAGTAGATATACCAGACCCTTGACAATCGCAGAATCACTTGTTGCTTGGAAGAATAATCTACCATCCTCCATTTTAGAGCTTATCCAAACCTGGGATTGACAACCCGCTATGAGGTTAGATTCAACCTTTAGCTCTTCTGGGAAATTGTCAGTTTCCCTCCCAAGGTCGATGATGTGCTGGTACCTATCAGTCCATTCCTCCAAGAAGCTGAATGTGTCTACAATTTCCTGTTGTACCTCACCAATAGATTGTGTCGACACACCCATTATCCTTCTCTGTCTGCCCACTTAAAATGTTGAAAGTGACGTACTCTGCTTCTCTCCCTTCAAGCATTTTGACTAATAGCGGTAATATTCTGGTTTGTAGGGTCCGGTCTTTTTAACATTTATGTATTTAGCTTGCTTAGCGTTCAGATTGTCAAGTTTCACGCCGAGTTTGTCGAGATGGAGCCTAGCTACCTTCTCATCTAATATTTTCGGTAGGGTATGCACCCCTAAAGGATACCTTTCAGGAAAATTGAACATCTCTATTTGAGCTATGGTTTGATTTGTAAAGCTTGCTGACATTACAAAACTCGGATGCCCGGTTGCACATCCCAGGTTAACAAGTCTACCCTCAGCTAATAAAATGATACTAGCACCCTTCCTGACTTGTATCTGATGGACCTGAGGCTTCACTTCAATCCAAGGGAATTTTTTCAGTTTATCAACTTGTATTTCACTGTCAAAATGACCGATGTTACACACCACTGCAAGGTGTTTCATTTTTTTCATATGCCGTTCCGTTATTACATCACAGCATCCTGTCGTTGTGACAAAAATGTCTCCGATTTCGCAAGCTTCGTTCATGGTCATCACTTCATACCCTTCCATTGAAGCTTGAAGAGCGCAGATGGGATCGATCTCGGTCACAATGACGCGTGCTCCTTGGCCCTTCAATGATTGACAACTTCCTTTACCAACGTCGCCGTATCCTGCAACTACGGCAACTTTTCCCGAAATCATGACATCGGTGGCTCGGTTTATCGCATCAACCAAAGAATGTCGACATCCATAGAGGTTGTCGAACTTGGATTTGGTTACGGAATCATTGACGTTCATAGCCGGAAACAGGAGTTCTCCTCTGTCCATCATTTGATACAACCTGTGCACGCCGGTGGTGGTTTCTTCGGTGACACCTATAATTTCGGGCACGATTCTACTAAATCTATCGGGATCGTTCTTCAGGCTTAGCTTAATCTGCCTATACAACTCTGCTTCCTCCTCATTCTCTGGAGTCCTTTTCAGAATAGATGGATCCTTTTCAGCCTTGAGCCCTAGAAGAGCAAAAGTAGTGGCGTCGCCTCCGTCATCAAGGATCATGTTAGGACCCAGACCGTTACCCCAATCCAAAATTTTGCTCGTGTAAGCCCAATACTCCCTAATAGATTCTCCCTTGACAGCAAAAACTGGCGTCCCCTCTTTAGCGATAGCAGCGGCCGCATGATCTTGAGTAGAAAAGACATTACAGCTGGCCCACCGGACGTCTGCACCCAACTCCTGTAAAGTTTCTATGAGGACTGCCGTCTGTACGGTCATATGAAGGGAGCCTGCTATTCGAGCCCCTTTCAAAGGCTTTGACTTTCCATACTCCTCTCGCATGGCCATTAAACCAGGCATCTCATGCTCAGCCAGTTCTATTTCTTTCCTACCGAATTCTGCTAATTTTAAATCCTTTACAACGTAATCAGTAAAAGTTTTCTTCTGAACCTTCAGATTAGCCTTTCGAGTTTTTTGAAGCATAGTTGTCTCCGCTTTCATTTTTTCAAGATATTAATCATTCAACGCGATTTTGAATCGAAATCACGGTTTATACGTCTGCAAGCCCCACCTAGATTGTTTGTTTCAATGGTTCCACCAAGTCTAGCTGCTCCCATGAAAACCCTCCATCTGAACTCGGCTCCCTCCCAAAGTGCCCGTATGCTGCAGTTCTCTCGTAAATAGGCTTGCTCAGGCCCAAATGCTCTCTGATCCCTCTTGGGCTGAGGTCCATACATTTTTGCAACCCTTCCGAAATTTTCGATTCGTGTTCCAATCCAGTGCCATGAAGATCAACATATACGGAAAGAGGCTTTGACACGCCAATAGCATAGGCTAGCTGAATAGTGCACTTATTGGCTAAGCCAGCACCAACAACATTTTTAGCCAAATATCTTGCAGCGTAGGCGGCAGATCTATCTACCTTAGAAGGGTCCTTCCCAGAAAAAGCACCCCCCCCGTGAGGAGCCGCTCCCCCATAGGTATCTACAATAATTTTCCTGCCTGTGAGCCCAGCATCCCCATCTGGACCACCTATCACGAATCGACCAGTCGGGTTCACATAGAACTCGCTATCTTCACACATCCAACCTTTTGGAAGAGAATTGGTAACAAAAGGCCCGACAATATCTTTGACATTCTCTTGACTCAATTCCTCTGAGTGTTGCGTAGAAACAACTATGGACTTAGCTCTCACTGGTTCGCCATCCTCATACTCTAAGGTAACCTGACTTTTAGAATCAGGCCCCAATCCCTTCACATCGCCTGAATGGCGCGCCTTTGCTAATTCTTCCAGAATTCTATGTGAATAAAAAATCGGGGCTGGCATCAAAGAATCCGTCTCCTTACAAGCATAACCGAACATTATACCCTGATCGCCTGCCCCCTCATCTTTGCTGGCACCTGCATCAACACCCTGCGCAATATCTACCGATTGTTTGTGTACATAGACAGAAACGTGTGCTTTTTCCCAATGAAAACCGTCCTGCTCATAACCAATGCTTTTCACTGCCCTTCTAGCGACATTTTCTATTGTATCTGAACCAATCTCCTCAGGTCCCCTTACCTCACCGGCGATTACGATTCTGTTGGTGGTGGTAAGAGTCTCTACGGCTACACGAGAGAGACTATCCGCATCAAGATAAGCGTCAACCACAGCATCTGAAATTCGATCACATACTTTATCTGGATGTCCTTCCGATACTGATTCACTTGTAAAAAGATAATTAGACTTCAATTCCTCGCTCTCCCATTAAGTTAATATAACATCTAAAAGTAGCCTCACCTGACTTTTAGAACTATCTTTCCCTTGTGCGCGCTGGACTCCATAAGCTCATGAGCAGCTTTCGCCTCTTCTAAATTAAATATGCTATCAACATAACTTCGAATCTTGCCTCTAGAGACCATGGGCCATATTAGACTTTCAACACCATCCGCTATCCGAGCTTTTTGCTCAATAGTTTGAGGTCTCAAGGTCGAGCCGGTCAGTGTGAGCCTTTTCAAAAG
>CACDEI010000060.1 GCA_902551695.1 uncultured Pseudomonadota bacterium | reverse complement strand
AATGAAAAGCTGGCACATCTATAGAGTGACAAGATAAAGCGGTTGCGTAAGGCGAATGCATATGGATTACTGCTCCCACACTCATATAACGTTTGTAAATCTCGGTATGAATTCGCCATTCAGAGGAAGGTTTCCACATGCCACGATATTCTCCAGAGATAGAAATTGAAACGATTTTCTCAGGGCCTAACTCAGCAGGACACAAACCGCTGGGGGTTATATTAATTGCGTCTTCAGACTTTACACTTATATTTCCAGTGGCGCCGGTATTTAAACCCTTTTTTTCAAGGATCCCCATTACATCGCAGATATTTGAAGAAATACTATTAGTCAAATCCGGCCTCCATCATCTTTTTTACTGCAAAAACATTTTATAAGCAGAATTGCGAGTCTCCTCAAAATATTTCACATCTCCTATTAATTCAATAAATTTTTGCTTCTCTGTTTCGTTCAATTGTATTCCTATCAATACTCGCCCATAGGCCGCTCCATGATTTCGATAGTGGAATAACGTGATATTCCATTTTGTCCCTAATCGATTCAAAAAACGAATCAGTGCGCCTGGTCTTTCTGGAAATTCGATACGGAAAACTGTTTCGTTTGATAGCTCTCGCCCTGCTCCTCCGACCATAAATCTGACATGCATCTTGGCTAATTCATTGTTTGACATGTCTACTGGCTTATAATCGCGTGCTGCCAGATTTTTTAAGAGCAACTCTTTCTCATCAGGATAATCACCAACCTGAACTCCTGCAAATACACTAGCTATATCTGAATCACCAGCGCGGTAATTAAATTCAGTGATCAACCTTGGCCCTAATGCTTCACAAAAAGCTCTAAAACTACCCGGCTTTTCTGGTATTGAAGCTCCTATCAAAACCTCTCTATTTTCGCCCAACTCAGCTAACTCAGCCACATGCCGAAGCCTGTCAAAATTTATATTTGCTCCGCTACAAATGGCCACATAGTTTTTACGTAATAAGTCATTCTTAACGGAATACTGCTTAAGGCCCGCCAACGCTAGAGCGCCGGCCGGCTCACTTATTGACCTGGTATCTTCGTAAATGTCTTTGATAGCGGCACAAATTTCATCGTTCGAAACACAAAGCATTTCATCGACATATTTTTCAGTTAATTCAAAAGTCAAATCGCCAACCCGCTTTACCGCAGCACCATCAGCAAAAATACCAACTTTCTCTAGAGTAACTGGCATACCTTTTTTTAATGCTATTGACATACTAGGAGCTTCAAGGGGCTCAACACCGATGATTTTAGTACTGGGACTCAGTGATTTAAAGTAGACAGCTATACCAGCTATCAAGCCACCACCACCAACTGGTACAAAAATTGCGTCAATGTCTTTTTTTGATTGTTGTAATATCTCCATCCCTACAGTGCCTTGGCCAGCGACAACATGAGGGTCATCGTAAGGCGGTATGATCATTAGCTCTTTCTCTTTCGCAATTTCCTCAGCTCGCTTACTTGCTTCGTCATAGTTATCTCCATGCAGGATAACCTCCCCTCCCAGACTACTCACAGATTTAACTTTTATTTCGGGAGTAGTCTTTGGCATTACTATAATAGCGGAAGTATTCAAGGTCTTGGCAGACAACGCGACCCCCTGGGCATGATTACCTGCCGATGCCGCTATCACGCCCTTATCCATAATCTCTGGCGGTAATGACGCCATAAGGGTATATGCCCCCCTTATTTTATAGGAGAAAACTGGTTGGGTATCCTCTCTTTTGAGTAATATGTCGCTCCCTATCCTGGCGGAGAGCCCTTGCAAGTAATCAAGGGACGTCACTGACGCCACGTCGTAGACCGGAGCTTTTAGAATCATTTTTAAATACTTGTCTAACATTTGAATTAAAGTAACACTAATTGTTATGATTTTCAGCGCAAATTTTTTTACTGGAGGAAAAATGAGTTCAAGCAATGTCGCAAAAAAGCAAGCCGCCATGGAAGCTATAAAGTATATCAAAGACTGCTCCGTGATTGGAGTAGGCACAGGCAGTACGGTGAACCATTTCATAAAGGAACTCGGAAAAATAAGGAGTAGCTTTGATTACGCTGTGTCCAGCTCGGAAGCGACTACGGAACTTCTAAGGCTCGAAGGAGTGGCGGTGACAGAGCTTAATAATTGTGACGCCCCCGATGTATACGTTGACGGCGCGGATGAAGCCACATCGCATAGACAATTAATTAAAGGAGGAGGGGGGGCATTAACAAGGGAGAAAATAATTGCCAGCTCTAGCAAAAACTTTATTTGCATAATTGATGAGAGCAAACTGGTAAAAAAGCTTGGGTCCTTCCCGGTGGCCGTAGAGGTAATTCCTATGGCTCGAAGTTATGTTGCTCGTAAGTTAGTGCAATTAGGAGGGGCTCCCGAGTGGCGACAAGGTTTCGTTACTGATAATGGAAATTGGATTCTAGATGTCTATAACTTAGACCTTACGGATTCCAAGGAATTTGAAGTACAAATAGACAGTATAGCCGGAGTTGTTTCTAATGGCATATTTTCCCGAAGACCAGCAGATAAAATCATCGTAGGAAGTGAAAACAAGATCAGGGAGATTTAGCTTCATCTTTAGATTTTTCATTTTCATCATCAACCAAGGTCAGTCTGCAAAGATAGATCCCCACCTCAAAAAGAAGCCACATAGGAACTGCAAGCATAACTTGTGAAATTATATCTGGAGGTGTGAGAAGCATGCCGAGAGAAAAAGCACCGACGATTATATAAGGACGCTTCGCAGATAGAGCCTCTATGCTCACTAATCCGGAGCGGATAAGAAGATAGGTCGCCACTGGTACTTCAAAAGCAAGCCCAAATGCGAAGAATAACTTCAAGACGAAATCTAAATATTGGCTTATATCTGTCATTACAGTGACACCGGTTGGTACAATACCGGTAAAAAAACTAAAGACCAAAGGGAACACTGCAAAATAAGCGAAAGAGACACCTAAATAAAATAAGAGGGAAGTGGACACCATCAATGGCAGAACTAACTGCCTCTCCTCTTTGTATAAGCCGGGAGCAACAAACGCCCATACTTGATAAAAAACATATGGAACAGATATGAAAAACGCGACGAACAGAGTCAATTTAAATGGAGCAAG
Organism: uncultured Pseudomonadota bacterium; assembly: GCA_902551695.1. Lineage (GTDB taxonomy): Bacteria > Pseudomonadota > Gammaproteobacteria > TMED69. Next base: position 1,133 of record CACDEI010000060.1, on the reverse strand, counting down.
AAAAGGGGAGGCCACTTGGGTAGCAATCATCGAGCTAGTGTCAGGAAGAGACTTCAAAAGGGGTTCAGCTAGCAAAAGATAAAGTTGATCGGAAAATGGCATTAAGACCAAAAGAAAGAGGAAAATACACGCTAGGGCTTTAAATATTCGCTTCCTAAGCTCTATTAGGTGGGATACAAAGGACTTATTATCACTTTCGATATCCGTATCGAATTCATTAGTTCTATCACTCATAATCTACCAGAGCAGCTAATCCTCACGCTCCTTTAAATGTTGCACGCTCTCCCCTTTTTTTATCTCACCCTCAGGCAAGACATCTTCATCGCGAGTAGCTTGTCGAACCATTGCTTTAAATTTCTTATCTTCATTAAGAAATTCCTTATTAAGAAGCTTGTATTCATCGCTACGTGTTTCTGCTTCTATCTCTCTTTTTAAAGTAGAAATAAGTCGCTGAAACTGCCCAGCCCATTGCCCAATCGTGCGAACCATTTCAGGCATTCTTTCTGGGCCAATCACAAGAAGAGCAACAATGCCTATAATTGCCAATTCCCAAAAACCGATATCAAACATGTCAAAATCACACTAGACTTTTTCTTTATCAGTCTCTGGTTGAACATCTATTACCCTTTCGGTTTTTTCCTTATCTTTGGAACCCTCTGGATCATCCTTCATAGCCTTTCGAAAATCTCTGATCCAACCTCCTACATCACTTCCAACACTTTTGATTTTTTTTGTGCCGAAAAGCAACGCAACAATAGCAAAAATGATAATTAGTTCTTTTATTCCAAATCCCATTATTTTCTCCCTTATCCCGGGCGAACCCGATTCATTTTTTTCTGTCTTGTTTCTCTTCTATCCCCGAGCGACCGAAACGAGAAGCCAACTCGTTAAGGACATCTTCTGGCCCCAGCCCTTTATATCGAAGCAGAAGTAATGAATGAAACCAGAGATCGGCGGTTTCCTTTATTAATTCCTCTAGGTTTTCATTTTTACCCGCGATAATAGTTTCGGCAGCTTCCTCTCCGAGTTTCTTCAAAATATGATCTCCGCCTTCATGAAGCAGACTAGCCACGTAGGATTTCGTGGGATTTCCACCTTCCCGAGAGCGTATTAATTCGTCCAGTTCTCGTAGC
>CACDEI010000059.1 GCA_902551695.1 uncultured Pseudomonadota bacterium | reverse complement strand
ATTTAGGACTCCCCCAGGATTGTTTCTCAAGTCAAGTATAATGCCTCTAGGTTTTTGAGAGACTTCCTCTATAGTTTCGTTAAATTTTCTTTCTAGCTCTTTTCCAGTTGTTTGTTGAAATTGGGATATTCTCAGGTAGATAATACCTGAGGGAAAGCTCTCGATTGCTACGCTATCATTATCCATTATTTTTCTTGATACTTTTAACTGTATAGATCCTTTCTTTCCCTTTCTATCAATAGTAAGAGTAACAGTCGAACCAGGTGGGCCCTTTATTTGTCGGCTCAAGTCTTCGATACCTAAGCCGCTGACGGGGGAATTATCAACTTTCGTTATTATGTCGCCAGGGAGAACACCTGCTTCGGCAGCTGGGCTGCCGTCTATTGGGGCTATTATGATGAACTTCCCCTCAAATGATCCAATTTCAATCCCAATTCCGCCAAATTTACCTGATGTATTCTCCTTCAATAGCACATAGGCTTCTTTGTTAAGAAAAGCTGAATGAGGATCCAAGTGAGTGGCCATTCCGTGAAATGCTCGTTCCATTATCTCTCTATCGCTTAGACTTTCGACATAGTTATTTTTTATTTTGTTAAAAATTTGCACAAAATCAGCTATTTCTTCCAAAGGGATTTCCGATGATGATCCATAATTGTCTTCTTCTATCTTTGGGTTTGATTGGGCTAATGTGCATATGAACAATGTGATGAACGGAGCGCAATATAATAGAAATTTGTGCTTAATCATATAAAGTGTTCTCATATCTGAACCAAATTTTCGGATCGACTGGTAGCCCATTTTTTCGTATTTCAAAGTAAAGACTGTTTTTTTGATTGGGTATCTCGCCATAGGTCTTACCAATTACTGCATTCTTTTTTATTGTCTTACCTGGATTTACTGTAAGGCTATGCAGATTTCCATACAACGTTAGATAATTATTTCCATGATCTAGAATAACCAGATTTTTTAGAGTATTGAAATCAGAGGCAAAAACCACCTCGCCTGAACCAACTGCTTTAACTGGTGAGTTAGGTTCTGAAAGAATCGTTATTCCAGCCCAAGGCACGCTTCCTTTGGGGAAGGGTTCGCCTGATAATTTTGATACAGATCCTGAAACGGGTAGATTCATGTCAACTACGGGAAAAGTGCTTGTGAATGTTGTTTTTTCTTCTCTTTCAAAAAAGCTTGTTAAAAGATTAACTTTAGATATAAAACTATCTGTTTTAGAAATCCAAAATTCAGGCTGCTTTTGTTTAATAAGAGGCTTGGTACCTATCCCTAAAATGTTTTTCAGTGATGATTCGATCTTACTAATTTCTTCAAGAAATTTTGCTTCGTTTCCTCTATTTTCCTCAATATCCTTTAAATTTTTAATTAAAGCGAACCTCAACATTTGTCGGTGAAGCTTGAGGCTCTGTAAGTCCACAATCGACTTTGAGTCATGTGAAGGATTTATCGGAATCCCTTTTTTAGCTAATTTTGAGTGAAGCTCCAAAACCTGTGTACCGGTGAGGCTCTGCGTTGGCTTGAAGTTATTTTTTGGATGCCTGATTTTCTCTAGCAGTGACTTTTTTTGTATTAGGAGAGAACGGGAAGAATTGTTCTCTCCGTCCGAGTAAAATCTGAATGACGGTATTATTTTTGATTCCAGGTTGGGGCTTACTTCAAAGGATTGGAGAAGAGACAGTAGAAATATGAATACTGGCAAGGAGGTGATCGCTTCTTTGGGCACTTTAGCGCGAGTACTACTCTTTTTACTAAGAATCAAGGCCTTTTTCGAAGAGCGATTGACCAGTCATAACGTCGGGTTTTACTATCCCCAATAGGTCTAAAATAGTGGGAGCCACGTCTTTTAGTTCTCCATTGCTTATTGGTCTATTTGCTTTTCCCAAATAGACGATCGGCACTTCATTATTTGTGTGAGCTGTATGGGGCGAATATTGGTCCTTGCCAGCGCTTTTTGAGTCGCACATACTTTCAATGTTACCGTGATCTGCCGTTATTAAGACCTCTACATTAGTTTCTTTCGCAATCCCCACAATCTTCCCTAAACAAGAATCAAGAGTCTCCACAGCCTTGACCGAAGCGTCGAATATCCCTGTATGTCCTACCATATCAGCATTTGCAAAATTCGCTACTATTAAGTCGTATTTCGAAGATTTCAAGGATTGGTTTATAGATTCAGTGACTTCCGAAGCACTCATTTCTGGTTTCAGATCATAGGTGGGCACATCAGGAGAGGGGATAAGAATTCTCTCTTCACCAGGGAAGGGGGCTTCCCTACCGCCATTAAAGAAAAAAGTTACGTGAGCGTATTTTTCTGTTTCAGCAATTCTCATTTGTTTAAGTTGCTGGTCAGAGATTACTTCTCCTATAGTCTCCAATATTTTAGGTTGGGGAAAGAGGATTGGTAGCTGAAATTCTTCTCCATAATCCGTCATTGTCAAAAAATTTTTGAATACTGTTGCCTCTTGCCGCGAAAATTCACTGAAGCCTGTCTTCGACAGGCTTGCTGTTATTTGACGCGCGCGGTCAGCCCTGAAATTAAAAAATAACGCACTATCTTTCGTGATATCGTAGTCTGCTTGTCTTAGATTTATAGATGTTGCGCTCATGAATTCATCGGTCTCGCCTCTAGCGTAGGCATTTTTTATGGCATCTTTTGCAGATGATGATCTGAATTTAGATTTTCTGCTTGCAATGAGGTCATGTGCAATTTTTGTCCTGTCCCAATTTTTGTTTCTATCCATGCCATAATATCGACCAATCAAACTAGCGATTTCAACTTGACTGTTTTGGCGACAAATAGATTCAATTCTTTCAATTGATTCAGAAGCGCTCGTAGGCGCGGTATCTCTGCCATCAAGGAATCCGTGAATTAGAATCCGATCAATGTTTCTTTTTATAGAGACTTTAATCAAGGCCTCTAGGTGATCTATATGACTATGCACACCACCAGGCGATAAAAGTCCGATTAGATGAAGAGTAGAACGATGCTTTGCTACTGTTTCTAGTTCCTTGCTGAGGAGCTCAATAGAGTTTAAATCGTGTCGTGAAATACATGAGTTAATTCTGGATAAATCTTGTAAGATAAGTCTCCCCGATCCGAGATGCATGTGTCCTACTTCTGAATTTCCCATTTGCTTTGACGGCAGGCCTACCTCACAGCCCGAGCATTTAAGCCTTGCGTGAGAGTTTGTTTCGAGAATTTTGTCCCAGTTAGGCGTGTTCGCAGTATATATTGCGTTGTACTTTTTGGATTCGGTATGTCCCCAACCATCAAGAATCATCAACAATACACTTTTTTTTGGCTTTTTCATTGGGTATTAATTCTATGGTACAAGTTAAATTATTTATAAAACGGGACTTAAAAATTGTTAATTCAATCATTCGGCTGACTGCCAGTGTACCACAATCCTCTATTCCGATAAGATGACGGGATAATTATTAAAACTTTATATGTATAAAAATGGAACAACTTGGAGAATTTATAATAAATCATTGGATTTTGGTGACTCTCTTCATTTTGGTCAGCGTTGCGTTTCTAACCAACCTCGCCAGGTCAATGGGTGGTGTAACACCAAACCAGGCAGTCACTATGATGAACAAAAATAATGCTGTCGTCATAGATGTGAGGCCAGAGAAAGATTTTAAAAAAGGGCATATCATTGGTTCCAAAAATTTCCCGGCGAGCACGCTGCCGCAGATGAAGGGAAAATTAGAAAAATTTAAGGATGGGCCAGTATTAGTATGCTGTCAGTCAGGTAACCTGAGCGCTGATTCAGCTAAGAAAATTAGAGAGCATGGCGTAGATAATGTGGAATTAATAAAAGGTGGAATTTTTGCGTGGGAGCAAGAGGGCTTGCCGTTAGAGACTGGTAATTGAGTAACTGATCCCATTATGGAACCTGAATTGAAGCCAGATGTGCTAGTTGTAGGAGCAGGAGCTTGGGGAACTGCTTTAGCAAATGTATTGTCTAGGGGAGGGTGTTGTATCTATCTCTGGGATAAGGCGGAGGATGTCATCTCCGAAATGAATCTTCGGCGGCATCACCCCAATTATTGTGTAGACATCCCTCTTGAGGAAAATGTTCATCCGACCCTAAATATTGAGGATTTGAAGGTGAACTTGGTAGTGCTCGTGCCGCCCTTTCAGAGCCTAAGAAATGCCGCCAAAATGCTAGTAGAAAAAAAGGTGGACTTTATGGGTGTGGTTAGTGCTAGCAAAGGAATCGAAAAAGGTTCCCTCTTGCTGGCACATGAGATAATTTCTTCATTTTTTCCAGACAAACCTTTCGCTCAAGTTTCTGGGCCAAGCTTTGCGCAGGAGGTGCTGCAAGGCTCGCCTACAGCGATCACAGTAGGAACAAAAAGTGCGGCCCTCGCGTCCTTTTTGATTAGGCATCTTCATGCAAAATTTTTTCGCTTGTACAGTACCCAAGATGTAATTGGCGTGGAGGTTGGAGGCGCCCTTAAGAATGTTATTGCAATAGCGGCGGGTATATCCGATGGTCTTGAGTTAGGAAGTAGTGCTAGGTCTGCGTTAATCGTTAGAGGTATGTCCGAGATATCAAAGTTTGGACAGGCACGGGGTGCCGAAAAAAATACCTTTATGGGGCTCTCCGGATTTGGGGATTTGGTTTTAACCTGTTCTGACGATCTATCAAGAAATAGAAGATTTGGGATCGAAATAGGAGCAATGGAAGGGTCCATTGAT
>CACDEI010000058.1 GCA_902551695.1 uncultured Pseudomonadota bacterium | reverse complement strand
TTGTGTGAAGGCTTGCGCATCACGGCCTGAAATGGTTAATCAAGGAAAGCAGTATGTTCGCTTGCCGGTTTTGTTTTACGAGAAACAAGCAGACTTTAATACCATTCATAAGGAGCAGCCTGAAATGAAAGACGAAGTGGGTATGATGCAGGCGATGTTAGAGAGAGGAGAGATATCTAGCTCTGCCTAGATTAAGACATTCCGAATATTTCTAGTTGTGAAAAAGAGGTGGTTGATATGGAAAGCCGTTTGCTTAGAGTAGATTTAACAAAAAGAGAATTGAAAAGCGAAGTTATCCCTCACTCTGTGTTTGAAAAATGGATTGGAGGGTCAGGAATCAACAACTGGATCATGTGGGAGCATTTTCTTACGCACGATATTAATTGCGATCCTCGTGGACCTGATAATATTTTTGTATTTGGAGTGGGGCCGCTAGCTGGTACAGGTGCTGGTAGTGGAATAAAGGGCAGAATCACTTTTAAAAGCCCTTGTTACAACATGTTCGGCGATTCAGCGGGTGGGGGTAAATTTCCTTATGCCGTTCGTTTTACGGCGTTTGAATATATCGCTATTACCGGAAAGGCTGACCGCCCAGTGTATCTACATATATGTAACGACGAAGTGGCCTTGGTAGACGCTTCTCACCTTTGGGGAAAAGATACAAAACAAACCCATCAGCTATTGCAGGCGGAACTGGGGTCTTATCCATCCAAAGCTCACACGCTAACGATTAGTCAGGCTGGAGAAAACCAAGTAGGTATTGCTAGCGTTGTTTCAGACGCTCTCAGGATACATGCTAGATGTGGTGGTGGTGCTGTACTTGGTTCAAAAAATTTAAAGGCCATAGCGGTTCAAGGTAACGGTGGGCTCCCGGTCAAAATGCCAGATGAAATGCTGGCCTGGTCCGACGACTTTCGTCAGAAGATAGATGAGAACGAGGCGGTCTACGGGTTTAAGCGAAGAGGCACCTTAGGGGCGGTTGAAATGTATCAACATATTGGTAGCCATTTTTGGCGTAATAACCAAGGCAATATGTTTAGGGGCGATGATGTTACCTCTTCAGATAATTGGGTGAAAAAATATCAAAAGTACTCGGAGGTATGTTCGTCTGATTGTTTTATTGCTTGTGATTCGAAATATAAAATCAAGGGCGACGAGTCTGAAGCCGCGGCAAAATATGTGGGTGAGACGTTTCGGCGGCCGGAATACCTCACCACTGGTAGTGCTGCGGGTGCTCTAGACGTGAGGGATTGGTCAGAGGTTGGGCACTGGGGGAAAATCACAAATGACTATGGAATTGATAATCAGGATCTTTCTTGTTCTATCTCGTTTTTAATGGAATTGAAGCAAAGAGATTTAATTAGTCGGAAAGATGTTGTGGATTTGTTCGGGCGGGAGCAGAGCCTGGAATGGGGCAACATGGATGACATAGAAAACTGCGTAGAGAGCGTAGTTTTCAAGAAAGATCTGTTTGGTGAATTATTTTGTGATGGGCCCTATCTTGGCGCCCTGCGTTACTCCGAGCGGCAAGGTAAAAACTTTATGAAGTATGCGATTTACGGAAAAGGTGGAGCGAGTTTCACAGAGGAGATGAGGCCTTTCCCCACTTGGATGAACAATATGGCGGTCGCTTCTAGGGGGGCAGATCATCTGAAAGGGATAGGGCTTATTGAAAAATTTCAGCGACAAGATCTATCAAAAATTTATTTTGATGGTCGAACTGAGGCGGCTGATTTGTCTACACCAGAATTAAAAGGGGCCACTACTGCTTTGGTTGAAAACCAAGTGGCGTTACTAAATTCATATGGGGTTTGTATGTTCCATTGGATGTTAGACCCAGCAGGTTATACCCCTCAAGAGTATTATGGAAAGGCCTACGCGGCAGCCACAGGAATTGACCGTGCTCCTGAAGAGCTGATGCGAGACGGGGAGCGAATTTGTAATTTGGAGAAAGCGATAAACTCTAGAATAGGTATGCGCAGAGAACACGATACCATTTGTGAGCGTTGGATGTGGGAGCCTACTGATGAAGGTATGTATCCCGGTAGTGTCGCTGCTAACGTTTTTGAAGAAGTTCTGGATGAGTACTACGATTGGCGGGGCTGGGAGCGTCAAACAGGTCTTCAAACTAGGGAGAAGTTGGAATCACTAGATTTGGGCGACGTCGCGGAGGTTCTGGCGGAAGATGGTGCGTTGGCTTCATGATAACGGTTCAAGTCTGTTTCAAAAGCCACTTTAAAGAACTGGCGGGGACCTCGGAAGACTCTTTCGAATTAGAGAAAGGGAACATGAAGGAACTCGCGTCAAAAATTTGCGGGAAATATGGTAAAAAAATGCAAGCGATGTTGATGGATCCCGAGAATCAAAGTTTAAATGATAGAGGCACCATGTTTGTAAACTCTAAAGGACTGCGCGTCTCAATTGAAGACCACTTGGATGATGGGGAACAAGTGACCTTCTTAGTTGGTATAGCCGGAGGTTAATCGCTTCAGTTTTGTTTTTGGTAAGCTCTGAAGACCACGTTCAAACGGAGGGGCTAGAACATGGCCAGTATTTTAGGAATTGATGTAGGCGGAACCTTCACAGACTTTGTCTATTACGAGCCAGGATTGGAAACCTTAAAGGTTTGGAAAACTCTGTCCACCCCAACTGATCCTAGTGTTGGGATTATTAGAGGAATAGAAGCCGGCCAGCTTAGTGCCATCGATTACTTAAGGTTAGGGACGACCATAGCGACAAATGCAATCTTGGAGAGAAAGGGTGCGACCGTTGCGTTTGTTACAACCTCGGGTTTCAAAGACGTGCCTTTCATTCAGAGGGGGAAGAGACAGAGTCATTATGACATCAATTGGATAAAGTCCAAGCCCTTGGTTAAGAGGCGGCATTGCTTCGAAATCAAAGAGCGAATAACCCCTCGGGAGGGGGTTTACATACCCTTAGATGAAGAGCAAGCAAGAGCGGTTGCAAAGAGTATAGCAAAGTTAACCGAGATTGATTCGATTGCGATTTGTCTGCTTTGCTCTTATGTTATTCCAGATCACGAAAGAAGACTTCGAGAAATATTCCAAGAGGAAATACCCAGTAAGCCGCTTTCGATATCTTATGATATCTTGCCAAAATGGAAAGAACATGAGCGCTCTTCGACAACCATTGCTGATGCTTATATAAAGCCACTTGTTGCCGATAATTTAAAAAGACTGAAAGAACAGTTATCAAAAAAAGCGAATGTAAATCGGACATCGATTATCAAATCGAACGGTGGGGAAGTTTCAATTGATAACGCTAGCGCTAATCCAATTCATTTGAGTTTATCTGGCCCAACTGGTGGGGTCATTGGCGCTAGATATTTAGCAAATCAGCTCCTAATCGATAATATTGTTACCCTAGATATGGGTGGGACCTCTACTGATGTTTCCACAATTGTCTCAGGAAAAGAGTCGTTCACTACGACCTATGAGATAGAATTCGGAGTGCCTATTCAGATACCGATGATAGATATCCGAACAATGGGTGCTGGGGGTGGGTCGATAGCGTGGATAGATAAGGGAGGAATGTTGCGAGTTGGGCCGGAAAGCGCGGGCGCTGAACCGGGCCCTGCTTGCTATGATAAGGGCGGCCGATTGCCTACGGTGACAGATGCGAATGTGGTGCTGGGAAGAATAAATCCCGATTATTTCTTAGGTGGCCAAATGCAGTTGAATGGAGACGTTGCATACAGTTCGGTAGCCGGTTTAGCAAAAGAGCTCAAAACCTCAGTCGATAATGCTGCCATGGGTATCTTGCAAATCGCGAACAACAACATGGTAGGAGCTATGCGACTTGTGCTTACCGAGAAAGGTCTAGATCCTAGAGATTTTACCCTGCTTGCCTTTGGGGGCGCTGGCCCTGTGCACGTTACCGATTTAATGGAACTTGGAAATCTAGCCAGTGCCGTTGTACCAAATTATCCTGGCCAGTTCTCGGCATTTGGTTTTACGATCACGGATGCTCGAATCGATCTTGAGCGCACTGTTCCTATGACTTCTAAGACTTTCGATGCGGCGTATGCCAATCAGGTTATGAGAGAATTGACAGAGGAGGCTGAAAGAGCCATCGAGTTGCAGGGTTACGAGGGTCAGGTGGCGCTTGCGAAGACATTAGAGATGCGGTATTTCGGACAGAATCATGAATTAGAAATACCTTTTCCAGATGATGTTTTTAATGAATCTTCAATTCCTGCGGTTTGGTCAAGATTTCATAAGACACATAAGGACAGGTATAACTTTGAAATCATTGGGGAAACGATAGAACTCATTAGTATAAAAGTGACCGCAGTGTGCCAAACACCTAACCCAGAGCTCCCACGGTTGGATAGGTCTAATGGGAAAGCGGAACCTTTTGAAACGCGCCTCGTATATTTCAATAATGAGAAGATTGAAGCTCAGATTTTTAAGAGATCACATCTTAGCTGTGGACATAAGATATCAGGACCAGCTCTAGTCGAAGAAGAAGCATCGGTAACTGTAATTAGTCCAGGGATAAATGCAATGGTTGATGATTTCGGTAATCTTCTAATCGGAGAGATAGCCGAAAGTCACCAGTTGGGAGGTAGATAAACTGTGAAATTTTCTGAAAACCAATATTACATCGAAAAATATATTAAATGTGATAATTGTGGAATGCTCATTTATGGGGAGGGTTTAAAGAAATCGATCGGAAGCAAGACTCTTTTCTGTAGTGAGTGGTGTATCGAGTGGGCTCAAAAAAA
>CACDEI010000057.1 GCA_902551695.1 uncultured Pseudomonadota bacterium | reverse complement strand
ATTTGCTGCAGTTTTCATAATCTCAGATATCGTCAAGGCATCTGATTCTGCGTCAGCATATATTTTTATCTTATCCAAATCACTAACGTCTCTTAAACGAGTGCCGAGCTCTTCCCACGACACAGGGATATTTTCAAATCTGAGTTGTCCTTCTTTTGTGACGCTGATTGTAGGAATTAACGACGATGATTCTTTTTCTTGAGATGCAAAAGGTGGATTCACGTTATAGTCTGGGGAGAGATTTCCGACCACCATAAAGTATAAAAGTAATAAAAATATGATGTTTATCATTGGGATAACATTTTCCTCCCGAGAGGCTCTTTTTCTTCCCAATTTATTCATCAACATACTTTTTGTCTGTCGTCCCTTAAGAGATTTCAAGTCACATTTCCTTTACAATTAATCATCTTCAAACCGCCGGGTCGCAGCAAGCGATATGTTAAAGATTTGACTCTCGTTGAGCATATCCATGATATCGACTGCAGATTGTAGTTTGACCTTCGGGTCTACAGCCAGCATCACGCGGCTTTGACTAGGATCAGAAAGGCTTCCAGCATAGGTTTTTAATCCCTCTAAACTACTACCGGCACCGTTAAGCCACAAACTGCCATCCAAACGAAGCTCTATTGCAATTAGAGGCGTCTCGGTATTAATTTGAGACGAAGAGGCGGACTGTGAAAATTCAATGGCACGCGGCCTCAAAAAATTGGTCTGAAGCATAAAGAAAACTAGTAAAATGAAGACACAGTCGATTAAAGGAGTGAGTGATAGTCTTCCTGACCGCTTCCCAGACCTGTTATCTCCCAGCAGTCTAGCCTGCATACTCAATGTTAACTAACCTCGTTTTTCGCACAAACTCTAGTTATCATGTCTCCGACCTGGTCAGTCAAGTTATCCAATTTGGTCTCCAGGATTGCATGCATAACTGCGAAAGGAATAGCAATGGAAAGACCAACCGCGGTTGTCAACAAAGCTTCCCATATTCCACCGGCTAGCGCAGATGACTCCCCCGCGGCGCCCGCACTAACTGCTAATCCTCGGAAAGCATCAATCATTCCTAGCACGGTTCCCAACAAGCCCATCACGGGCGCAAGGTAGTAGATTAATTCCAAAGGCTTTAGATTATTTGAGAAGTCTCTTAAAAAGGCGGAAGACCGCCTAATCATTTCGTCCTGCAATGACTCATTATCAAGCGTTCCCCTCATCTCCAATCCGAACTGGATATCCTTAGCAATCCCTACAGCTGAACGTTCCAAATTGCCACTCGCTTTAGCTGTATTACCTTCCAACCACATGGTAATCGCATCATCTATTACCCCAATAGCTAGTGGATTAGTTCTAGAAAACTGGAGGAATTTGGTGAATGCTAAAGTCAGTCCGAAAATCGAAACAATTAGAAGTATCCAAACCACTGGCCCGCCCAGCACTAAAAGAGTTTTTATCCCTAAAAAGAAACTTTTGAAAAATCCTTCTTCTGGGGCCGGTTCTATAATGGCAGATTCCTGTACACTTCCAATATCACCGTTTTGGGTCTCTTGAACACTAGAGACTTCTTCATTAATAGTCGAAGCATCATTAATCTGAACACTAGGCTCAGGCACCCCAGAGCCTCCCTCCGCCTGCTGTGCGGACACCGTAATACTTATGCATACTCCTATCAGAAATCCTAAAGAACATGTCAGCTTTTTCATCATTATTTACTCATGTACCTAAATTTTTATTCACAAACCAGTAAAGTTTATCACATGAACCAGAGCTCATTATTTATTCTTTGACCATATGAATTGCTCCACTCCCTTATACGTCGCTCAGACAACTTGGGATCAAAACATATAAATCCGAATAAAAGGAGGGAAAAAAAAGAGCCGGCACTAGGCCGGCTCTTAATCTTAACTCTACTTAGCTTCTAAGAATTAGAAGAAATAAGTAAATCGGACAAATATTTCGTCCGCCCAATCTAATGTTTCCGTCACAGTGTCATTATCTCCACTCGGAGAGTTAATGAGAGTTGCGTACAGATCCCATTGATACTTAGCTGATGGACGATAACGAATACCTGGTTGCATCAAGTAACCGCCGGCAACGTCCACTAATATCGCAAAGTCAGCCCTCCAGATAAGATTCGGGAATGGTTGTTGAAATGCGAACACTACATAGTTCGCACTACTATCGCCCCGAGGATCATCACAGGCATTATCGAAAGCACAAGCGGTAAAAGCGCCGGTCGTCGGATCGATGAAGTCTGAAATGCCTCTAGTGTCCATCTTATCTAGATCACGTCCAAACATATCCGACTCAGTTCGGTGCATCCACTGCATGACCATGTAGGTCGCAGGGAAATCCATACTAAACCGGTGATATTTTTCCAGAATTAATGACGAAACAATGTCATCCTTCTCTGTAAAATTGAAACTAAGGTCATTGGTGAAAGCCTTGTTAGGCGTCCAATTAACCTCACCTCGTATTATCAGCTGATCAAATATGGAGTTTGGGTCATCAGCGGTGATTATATAGTTACCACCGATCATGTAGTTCCTTTCTCTTCTGAAGTATCGTCCAACATACTGGGTAATATTACCGAATGAACTTCTGAATCCTTCAAGAGTCCTGAAAGTATCAACAAAGTTTCCCTCGTTACCGAAACCGAAGATTTCGCGAGTAGCCCATCTAGAGGCTGGAAACTCGTCTACTTGAGTGGACACATAATTACTGCTGTTGATTCGGCCAGTTCTAATATTGTGCCAATATTCTAGTGAACTAGCCGCAAAATCGTCAGGTGCGAAGCTAGTTCCGCAACCGCGTCTCATAGTACGTTGGCTAGTGTCCAATACGGGCATAGTTTCCATTCCGAAAACACCCTGCAGACCCAAAGCGCCTAGCACGTTGTTAGTCGCGTTGTGCTGATTCAAACAGAATGGGTTAGTCCTTCCCTGATGAATGATTGGCGCATCTGCCCCCGTGAAATATCCATCAGGATTTCGTCGGTTAGCGTAAGCTACCATCGCCGTAAAGGCATCAGTTAACGGCATTGTCAGTTTGAAGCCGAAATTAATCGCGCCTTCCGCGTCATCGTATCCATCGGAATCATCCATGTATACTGATGTAGACACTAGGTTATAAGGCGTGTTTTGGCCTGGCAGAACGGTTGGTGAGAACATTTGCGCAAAAGCGTCTAGTTCCCATCCGTTTTTAAAGGTATAGCTTACGCGAACAGCTGGAGAACCGATACGTTGATCCTGATATTCCTCAGCTCCTGGACCTAAGGCCAGACGCCTTCTGAGATCCAGACCGTTTGCAACGTCCATGGTTCGGAAGAAGTACGCTTCACCCCATGCAATGACTTGGTTACCAACTCGAACCCAAAGGGGTCCCTTACTCCAGTCAAAATATAGGAAAGGAATATCTATGATGGCATCAGGACTATTCCACTCCATGAGCGTGGCACGTCTGTTACCAAAATAAGGATTGGCATAGTGATCGTCGATACCACCACTAGTTCCACCGTCTACAAAGTTTCTAGTCGCATCAAAGTACGCTCGAACCTTCATGAACATAGCCAGATCAGGTGTAAATTGTCCCTGCACATCAACTTCTACTCTGGAGTTGAAGGCGTTGAAGTCGATTTCATCGCTCAAAGCTTGTCCGGCTAAAGAAACCGCTTCACCGGCATTCTGATTGGCATGAGAGGCTGAGAAATCGGTACCGGTGTTTGGCAGCTGAATTCCCGCCGTGGGCCCTTGTACAATGGCACCGTTATTTAGAGTCAACCCAACTATCCTGGATAACCCCGCATTGCCTTGAGTAGACCCTTGCCCGTTAGGACACATCATTAACGGAAAAGGTACGTCTACTTGACCAATTTGCGGTGATCCTAGTCCTAAAATCCCTGCGTTTCTACCGTTGGTAATATCCCTACCACCAGATGTCCCAAATTTACAGGAGACCGGCGAGCTGGTGAAGGAGCCAGCAGGCAAACGATCTCTGATGAGGGTGTGACCGCCAGCGGCGTTAACCGTGAACGCATCTTTTCCTAGTTCAGTACTCGCAAACAATCCTCCCCGTAGGATACCGCCTGGCAATGCAGTTGCCCGAGAATTGAAGACTGTAGTTGCCGCTCTGGCATTCGCGTTCAAACCATTCTGCAGAGTCGCATCATTCATGAACGCCGCTGATGTTATCTGCGGCACAATACGACTATTGAATGGGTTGCCCATTGTGTTGTTAGGGTTTCCATCATCATGCAGACTGTAAGCAATCTCCTGTCTGAAAAACCCGGTTATGTTCCAATCAACCGCCGAGGCTGCACCTGCAAACAGGATACTCCCTACAGCGATACTTGAGATTAAACTCCGCGCGATTGTGTGTTTTATCACTCCCGCTCTCCTCTCTGACCATTAAAATTTTTATATTTTTCTATACTCTGGGGTTTCCAATAAATTGGATTTCAGCGGACGCCTAAAATAGAGTTGCCCCCCTCAATCCAAACCTGTCTTGTGCTATACAAAAAGATTCGGTCCCCCGTATGACGTATTACCGCTCATTTCACGCCCCTTGTCAACGCCTTGACTCCTTTAATTTCAAAGAAGATTAGAAAGTTTATTGCGGCGGCGCAACATAGCGGTGATGGTGGGAATGTGATTTAACTGGCTAACAATTGGTTCTGACGCCGGTTGAGGTCATCCGATAGACCCTTGAATATATCTCAGCTAAATCGATAGGAATGCTGGACGTTAGCAGACCACTAACGTCCAGCAAAAAATGGGCTCTACTGTAAAATACGGGCAACGTTACCCTTATGTCCTACAATATAAACGGATTCCTCTGCTAGGACACCGCTAGCTCCGGTGCTTTTTTGGGACGAACCTGAAGCTACCCCTTGGTACCAAGTACGGCCTATTTGGATATCCGACTTACCGCTAGTAAAACTGCTACCTCCATCACTCGATCTAAGCAATTCCCTTATTCCCGTAATAACCACCTCATCATGACCACTCCACACGCCTAACAAATTGGCATTTGTAATTTTATCT
>CACDEI010000056.1 GCA_902551695.1 uncultured Pseudomonadota bacterium | reverse complement strand
CGAGAGAGCCCGTCGGCAAGAATCGCAAATAGGCTATACCACCTGCCTCCCTTTGCGTTTCCACTGTAGATATAATGGCAGATTGGTGATAGTCAATTATGGCAGCCTTCATCTGCAAGCCCTTTTTAACGATAGATTCAGAGCCGTCGGAGGCCAACAGTAAATCGCTTCTAATTGTTTTCTTATAGTTTTTTTTGCAGTAATGCACAGCCCAATGTTTGTCAAACCGAAACTCATCTACCTTTGCGTTCCAGTGAGTCCTGATTGTATCCGACTTGAGCAAAGAATCCTGCAATTCAGCTAGTAGGAAGCTTGCCTCACAAGACCATCCTAAAACCTCAAGACCGGCATCTTCAGCCTTTAATGAAACCCCGCCAAAGACACCAGCTTCAGACACTCGAATTTCCCTAATAGTCTGAGATTCCTTTTCAATACGCTGCCATAACCCTAGGAGTTGTAGGAGTTTTTTTGAGGTGTGAGATAAAACGATAGCCCTTGAATCATTTTTTCCAAAAAGAGTTTTCGGCCTCTTATCTACAAGGTCTATCGAAAAGCCAAGTCTATTTAACCCTAAGGCAGCAGCACAGCCCACAAAGCCAGCCCCGATAATACATACATCGCCTTTTGTTTTATCAATAATCATAAAATTAGCTCTTCAATCGTAGACACCTCCTTAGGAGCCTGGTCACTGAGAACTTCATTCCCAGCTTCAGTAACAAGTACGTCATCTTCGATCCTGATACCAATGTCCCACCACTTCGGATCAAGACCTGGAATATTATTAGAAAAATACAACCCCGGCTCCACGGTAGTCACCATTCCCTCTTCAAGTACTCGCCACTCACCATCCACTTTATACTCTCCGACATCATGGACATCCATACCCAGCCAGTGGCCAGTTCGATGCATAAAGTAAGGTCTGAAGGATTCATTTGCTATTAACTTTTTAAGATTACCACTTAAAATTTTCATATCTACGAGCCCCTTAGTGATAACTTTTACTGCTGCCTCATGAGGGTCATTCCAACAGTTTCCAGGCCTCACTGCCTCTATCGCTGCCATTTGCGCTTCCAGTACAATCTCATAAACGATTTTCTGTTCTTGAGTAAATCGCCCATTAATCGGAAAGGTTCGAGTAATATCAGACGCATAAAATTCATACTCAGCCCCCGCGTCTATCAGAACCAAGTCGCCACTGTTAATTTGCGAATTGTTATCAATATAGTGCAAAATACAACCGTTCCCTCCCGCGCCTACAATGGATGGATAGGCCGCGGATCTTGCCCCCCTTGCAACAAAAGTGGAAATTAGTTCCGCTTCAAGCTCGTATTCTTTTATTCCTGGTTTAGCAATTTTCATTGCGTTTATATGAGCTGTAGCTGATATTTCCGCAGCCTTTCGCATCAAATTAATCTCAAATTTACTTTTAAATAATCTCATCTCTTGCACAAGCTGTGCTGATGAAATGAACTGATCTGGCGCGTGGATACCGGACCTACCCAAGGCGCCCACTTGAGAAACCCATTGGATAAGTCGTTGATCAAAGCTCTTATATCGTCCCATGGGGTAATAGATTCTTTTTTTGTTTTCTAACAACCCTGGCAAAATGTCATCAATATCGGTGATAGGAAAGGCATCGTCTGCACCGAACTCGGAGCATACTCCATCTAGTCCAGCCCTTCTTCCGTTCCATGCCTCTGCCGCAGGATCACTTTCTCTACAAAAAACCAAATACTCACCCAGAGTACGCCCAGGAATCATTACTGCGACTGCCTGAGGTTCCGAGAATCCAGTTAAATAATAAAAATCGCTATCTTGCCTATAGGGATACAAAACATCGCCATTTCTTGGCTGCTCAGGAGAGCTAGGTAATATCACAATCGCTTCAGGCTCAAGCATTTCTCGCAAAGCACTTCTACGATTAGCGAACTCTTCTTTACTCAAAATTCAGGCTCCTAATGTATTATTTAATTTCTAAAGAGTTAAAAAGCTAGATTACATTTAAATCTTTTTGTTCATCATTTTTAAATATGCAGGACTAAGCATGTCCGAATATCTGTCTATTATAAACAGGTAAGGTTCATTATTGACAGGCGACCAAAAACCGACCTATAGTCGGTGTCAAAATCTTCAAAACAATTTGATTATAATGAACCCTGAAAAAAGAAAAAGCCTTGAACTCGCTACCTTAGAACAAAAGATAGATGATCTCATAGAGACTGTGGAAAAACTTTCAAGCGAAAACGAACAACTAAAAACCGAGTCCCACCAATTGGCATCGGAGAGACTATCACTTTTAGAAAAGACTGAGCAGGCCAGGACTCGAGTGGAGGCTATGATTAGCAGACTTAAAGCGATGGAGACTCGCTGATGTCAAAGAGCAGACAAGGAGTATCGATCACTCTTCTAGACAAGGAATACGTAATCGGGTGCTCTGAAGACGAAAAGAGTGAATTAATTGCGTCGGCAAACTACCTTAATACAAAAATGATCGAACAAAGAGACACTGGGAAGGTAGTTGGAAGCGAGAAAATTGCTGTGATGGCTGCCTTAAACGTAACAAACGAGTATCTCCAAATGAGCTCACAAAGTAAGTCAGAAAAGGAAGACTATCGTGTAAACATCAGCAGAATATCTGACAAAATCACTAAAGCCCTAACCTTCCGAAGAACCTAAAAGGTTGGCTTTTGAAAAGACTAAAAACAAAAGCGTATAGCTAAAAAAACTGGTGCTCTCTGCTTTGTTCGTATAGGTCCGCAAATCTCTGAGCCTATGCTTATACTAACAGGAACCGCTCATAGGACTGATGTTGAGCAAGTCTACTTAAGGTAGAAAGCCTGATTCACCGTGAAAAGTTCCAATCTTGAACTTTCGGTTCGAGACTACGACCAAATACGGCATTGTGGAGAGCACCTTTTCAAAGTGATTCATACGTTGAATCGGAAATGAATGATATCTCCGTCCTCAACAACATACTCCTTCCCCTCGGAACGCAATTTTCCTGACTCCCTTGCTCCATTCTCACCACCACAAGCGACATAGTCCTGGTAACTTATCACTTCGGCACGAATAAAACCTTTTTCAAAATCACCATGGATTTTACCAGCTGCCGAAGGGGCAACTGTGCCCACAGGAATAGTCCATGCCCTAGTTTCTTTTGGGCCCGCCGTAAAAAAGCTATGCAAATTTAATAGAGCAAAACCGGCTCGCACCAGTCTATTCAAACCTGGCTCTTCAAGGCCAAGCTCTAACAAATATTCACGTCGTTCACTTATTGGTAAATCAATTAGTTCGGATTCTATCGACGCGCAAATTGGGAGAAACTCAGCCTTTGTATCCCTAGCGTAATGGGACAATTTTTCTAAATGATGATTAGATGTCACCATCCCCTCATCAACATTTGCGACAAATAGCACGGGCTTTGATGTTAGCAAGCCTAACTCCCTGATCAAGCTATCCCCGTCATTTTCGAAATTGCAAGTCCTAAGCATATTTCCTTTTTCAAGGACAGAGATCAATTCTTCTAGATCTTTAGATTTTTTTAAGAGATCTTTGTCTCCGCTTTTTGCATTTCTGGAAATTCTTTCAAAAGCTTTAGAACAAGTTTCTAGATCTGCCAAGGCTAACTCAGTTTCTACCACCTCTACATCATCTAACGGATCAACCTTACCCGATACGTGGATCACATTATCATCTTCGAAACACCTCACAACATGTAAGATCGCTTCTGTTTCCCTAATATGACCGAGAAATTTATTTCCTAATCCCTGTCCTTTAGAGGCGCCAGCTACCAAGCCAGCGATATCTGTAAACTCCATTGTAGCTGGGATCACTTCAGCTGATTCAGCTATAGCTAAAAGCCGCTCTAATCTATTATCTGGTACTGGCACCACTCCGGAATTGGGTTCAATCGTACAAAATGGATAATTCTCCGCGGCTATATTGGCGTTCGTTAAAGCATTAAATAGAGAAGATTTTCCAACATTCGGAAGACCCACTATGCCGCATTTTATGGCCATTTTAAGAATTTTCTAGAAGAGCAGACTGATTAATTATATTCATGGACTTATCGAAATCTTTTATTAAGTCGTCGGCGTATTCCGACACCTTACTAATTCTCGCTTCGAGAACGCGTCGCTCTTTCTGATCTGGGGCACTAAGAACATAGGAGGTTACAGATTGCCCCCCATTTGGCCTTCCAATTCCCAACCGTAATCTGCAGTAATCTCTGGAAGCAATACTGTCTTCGACGCTACGTAAACCGTTGTGACCTCCCGTCCCACCACCTCTTTTGAGCTTCACTGTACCGGATGGCAGATCCAGTTCATCATGCGCGACTAAAATCAAATTAGGTGGAATTTTATAATACTCCGATAAACCCCTCACGCTCAGACCGCTAAGATTCATATAGGTCAGTGGCTTCATATACCACACGCCACTGAAGTCTCTTCCTACCAGAGCATTAAATTTGCCGCTCTCCTTAAGTTCCACGTTTCGTTCTAGGCAAAGTCGATCTAAAAACCAAAAACCAACATTGTGCCTGTCTTTATCATGACTATTGCCAGGGTTTCCAAGTCCAACTATCAATTCCACTATTTTAAAGACGCTTTGCTGATGATCTACGGGCTCGTCTCGCGCATTATTCCTCTGATTCCGCCGACTCTTCTTCTTGGATTTCCTCGGATGCGTCCTCGGTCTCTAGTGAATCCTCCTCATCTGCTTCCAACCCTTTGGGACTTAATACTTGAACAACACTAGTCGACTCATCTCCACCTCTTAAAAGCGCCGTTAATTTAACCCCATTTGGCAAACTAAGATCAGAAAAGTGAATCGCCTCTCCTATTTTTAGGCTTTCAATATCTACTTCAATAGCCTGTGGTAAGTCTTTAGGTAAGCAAGTTACCTCTACTTCCGTCATTAACCGTGACACGGTGCCACCATCCTGCTTTACCCCCTCACATAAATCTTCGTTTACCAATAACAAGGGGACACGAATATTTAGCTCAACTGTTTCCTCCACTCTCTGGAAATCAGCATGTAAAATTATTTTCTTAGACGGATGACGATTCAAATCCTTTAAATAGACTTTTTGACTTTTTCCGTCCAAAGAGAGATCAAGGATATTCGAATAAAATCCAGATTTCTCTAGATTTCTTAGCATAGCATTGTGCTCTATCTGGATGTTTACTGCTTCACCATGCCCACCATAAACTACGGCCGGCAAATATCCTTCTCGTCGCAAACGCTTATTTTCCGCCCTTCCTACAGCGTTGCGTTGCTCAGCCTGCAAAACAAAAGTTTCCATTTCAAAAACTCCGATTCTAGTAACATTTAAATTTTATATTTGAAAAGGTAGATTAGTATTTTTAAAAAAGGCTACGTAGCCTAACACAAAGTCTCCGAATAATCTCTAGAAATAAAAATCTACCTGAGGTTTCATGCACCTAATCTACAAACATCGAACTGAGTGATTGCCCAGAGCTGATTCTATTAATACTCTCTCCTATTAGACCTGCCACAGATACTTGTCTAATCCTGCTTAAAGCAGAGGCTTCTTCGCTAAGAGGCACAGTATCTGTAACCACAAGTTCATCTAGACTAGATTTCTCAATATTACCCAGCGCCTCTCCGGACAGCACTGGATGAGTACAATACGCCACCACCTTCCTTGCTCCTCTATCTTTTAAAGCATCAGCTG
>CACDEI010000055.1 GCA_902551695.1 uncultured Pseudomonadota bacterium | reverse complement strand
GATCATGCACTTACCGTGTAGCTCCCTGTCAGCCCTGGAATGTGCATCGGGACCTGGAGAGAGCAGGTCAGTAGAAAGATCTCCCTCAGCTGCGATATATGTGATTACTTTGATCTCTTCCTCGACCTCAGGCAGTTTAGTAAAAAACTCAGCTTTGGAGTAGCTGGTAAGAATTTCCTTCGCGATCTCGTTTCCCTCTGAATAGGAAGTTTTCAGACGGTCTATATCGGCATCGTACAGAAACACTTGGGTCTTCAATATTTCTCCTGCCTTTTTGGCGATGAGAGTGTCTTCCTCGAACGCTAGATCAAGCAAGACCTCGACCGAGGGACCACCTTTCATATGCGATAACAATTCTAAGGCGAAGTCCGGGGATATTTCCTCTATAACGACCCTTCCTGAGACGACCTCTTTGAGGAATTGAGCCTTCACGCCAGCAGCATCTGTAGTTCCCGGAAGCACGTTGTAGATAAAGTATTTTAAGGAGTCCTCTCTATGCTCGTGGGAGTGATCCTTGATTTGCATAATCAATTCAGTCGTAAGTGCCTCACTATCGATCGGCTTCGGACTCAAGCCCATTTCTTTTCGTTTTTCTATCTCTTCTAGGTAGGATTTATATAAACTCATTATTAACTCGCCGAAAAAGGTATTTATACGGAACAGGCAACTATTGGCACTCTTATCCCAGATGGGGACTGCCATCACCCTGTTAATTTAGTCTGACATTATAGCTTTTCTGCCAACTCTCGAAAAGGGTGAGTCGCTTCCCGATCGGAAAAAACATGGCTACTCGTTTGTTTTCCAACCTTTTCCCAACCAGCGAAACTTTCTCTATCTTTGAATATTCGTAAAAGTTTTATAGTATATTCCAACCGTGAAAATTAAAAAAAATCCCTGCATAGATATCTGCAAATTCTCTGGCCCAAACGACTGGTGCGTTGGTTGCGGCCGCACCAGACTCGAGCGTAAAAAATGGAAAGATATGAAACAAAAAGCCAAGAAAAAATTACGAGAGGAATTACAGGAGAGAATGCTTCGGTTAAAAACCTCATAATAAAGAGGCGGAGAGGGTGGGCTTAACTAAACGCAGGTGATATCTTCTGACTTTAATAAACTAAAAAATGGAAAATTTCACATGGCTGGCCATTCAACAGGGGACGGGGGCTTACCCTCCAGAGACGCCAATCAACGAGGCCTAACTCGAGTAATGTCGCTCAGCGGGGTTTATGGCACCCGAAACTATACAGTCAAAGATTTACGTGATCAAAAAGGACAAAAGGTTCTAGTAGAAACACTGCCATTTACCCCAGAAGAGGCCGCAGGGGCTGAAGAAGCCGGGATCGATACTATGAAGGTCCGCTTCGACCCAAACCAACCCTCTTTAGTTGAAGCAATCCGCCAAGCCGCTCCCAACACTTTCATGGCTTATTCGGTACCACTAATCGCTGCCAGCAGCCCAGAGGAGGCGGTACGATTAGGATTCGAGGCTATGAAATATGGGGCTGACGCGATTATGTGTCAATGGCCCCCCCGCTATATAGAAGCTGCAAGTGAGGCTGGCATTCCTGTTCAAGGACATGCCGGATTAGTACCTAGAAAGAGCACCTGGACCGGGGGGCTGAGGGCCGTAGGAAAAACCGTAGAAGAGGCAATATGGATTTATGAGCAAATAAAATCGATGGAGAGCGCTGGTGCTTACGCTGTCGAGGTCGAAGTAATTCCGGAGGAATTGCTGACTGTCATCACGAAGCAAACCACTCTGCTTACATCCTCGATAGGTGCGGGCAGCGGCGGAGACATACAATTTCTATTTGCCGACGACATACTGGGTAACAATGGACCTCCCTATCCTCGACATTCAAAACAATATAGAAACCTTTACAAGATGAAACAAGAGATACAAAGGGAGCGAGTAGGCGGTTTCAAGGATTTCATAGAGGATGTAAAAAACAGAAAATTTCCCTCTGAAGAGCATGTCGTACGAGCGCCCAAGAATCTAATCACTAGTTTCCTCGAGGAGCTCGAAAAAGACCCGATAGGTTGATAATCAAAAAATCCTACAAGCTGGATATCTTTTTACATATGTATAATTCATTAAAAACATTTTACATTCACTCAATATAAAATTTTATAATCCCAGAAAAACAGCCGTAATCCATTTTTCACTCAAACATAGGCATTATATGTTTGGAAAATAACTCCATAGAATAGTTGGCTTTCGCAACATCGAGTCCGGGAAATTGCATATAGGCCACCAGATCCGTGCAATCAAAATTATCCACGAAGTGCTGCATTTTTTTTTGCACAACCGAAGGACTACCAACCATCACAACGTCTTTGAGCGGTGAATATCTTATTTCCTCTGGCTTTTTTACTACACCGTAGTTCTCGTCTCCTTCAGCATCAAGAGCATCCGTTACTATATCTGTGTAAAAATCGATAGCATGAAATAAATGCTCCTGCACTTCATTCCAGGCTTGATCCTCATCGTCCGCTAGGTAAACCATCCTTAGCTGTCCGATTCTGAAATCTTTCGGATCCCGTCCACATTTTTTAAGTGTCTCTACATACAATGGCGCAGGATCCTTCCCAAAAGTAGCTATCAAGTTGTATCCGTCCTCTGCTGCTCTTTGAATTGCCTTGGGTCCGCGTGCACCGACCCAGATCGGAGGATGAGGCTTCTGCACTGGTTTGGGCGATAACCGCACTTCTTTAAAGTTAGAAAACTTACCTTCATGAGTTACTGAGCTTTCCGTGAAAAGTCTCTTAATTACATTGAGATTCTCTCTATATCGAGCTCCTCTCTCGGTGCGGCTTATGCAAAAGCCATTAAATTCATGGAACGAATATCCCTGCCCTACACCAAAATCGAATCTACCGTTTGACAATATATCCACAAAAGAAATGTCTTCTGCAGCCCTAAGCGGGGATATAAATGGCAACAAGAGAATAAAGGAGCCGATTCGAATGGTTTCAGTACGTGAAGCTATAGCTGACGCTGCTGCCAACAAGGAAGGATTGTAGCCGTCTTCCGTAAAGTGATGCTCAGTTAGCCAACAATTTTCGAATCCTAACTTTTCGGCCAGAACAATCTGATCTATGAGGGAGTTGTATAAAGAAGGTGCCGGTCGATACCATTTTTTTGGATTTCGAAAATCCGCACATATACCAAATTTCATGGAAACCAATGTACCCTAGAACAATTATATGAGCAATATTCACAACCAATATTTAACTAAGCATCATTTCTGGATAAAGCACCGGATATGATGGGGACTCGGAGGAAGAATATACGATAACTCAGAGGAAGGGATTGCCATTAGAGGATTTCAGATTTAACCCGCTAGAATGTCCTTCACCAATCCTCTGGAATACAGACACTAGGGAACTACAAGGTGACACGAATAGAGTGCTGGCAACCCTTCAACAGGTGCCCTACTCTGCTAATAATCAGCAAGTTTCTTGGAACACAAAAAAAGTGGCGGAGAGACAGGGATTCGAACCCTGGAAGGGCGTTAACCCTTGCTGGTTTTCAAGACCAGTGCATTCAACCGCTCTGCCATCTCTCCTAACCAAGTTGTTGCATTCTACCAAATTTCTCAAAGGAGAGTAGGAACAATATTTCGATTAATAACCCGTCCCTACTTCCTTATCATAATATCCAAAAAACGACGAATACCCGCGCCATAAGGTGGACGAGTAATTTTTAATGGGAATTCATAAGGTGTTTGGGAGAAGACAGTTTTGCTATGGCTAAAATTTATAAACCCTTCATAGCCATGATAGGAGCCCGTGCCTGAATCGCCCACTCCGCCAAAAGGGGCATCATCTTGCATTATATGAGCGATCACGTCATTAATAGCTACCCCGCCGGAGACAGTACCTTGAACAACGGCCTCCTCTTCCCTCTTACTCGAGCCGAAAAAATACAACCCTAAGGGCCGAGGACGTTCATTTATGAAAGAGATCGCCTCCTGTATATGGTCGTATTCGATCACGGGTAATATCGGCCCAAAAATTTCATCAGTCATGATTGCCATATCATCACTTGTGGATAGCACAAGATAGGGAGGCATTTTACCTTGACGCTCAGTCAGAAAATTTTCGCCTTTCGGTTTCAATTCTATCAACTCTGCCCCCTTCCGTTCCGCATCGTCGAGCAGGGAGTTTAATCGATCTCGATGTCGCTGGTTAATTATAGAACTATAATCTGGATTATTAATCATAGTGGGGAACATATGTTTTGTAGCTAACTTGAGCTCGCGGACCAATCTTTCTGATACTTTCTTATCCACGAGCAGATAATCAGGCGCCAAACAAATTTGACCGGCATTAAGAGTTTTCCCTGCCATGATACGGATGGCCGTTCGTTTCAAATCCGCGGTATCTGAGACAATCACTGGCGATTTTCCACCTAGCTCCAAAGTGACCGGTACAAGATTTTCTGCAGCAGATCTCAAGATACTTGGCGCAACAGAGGTAGAGCCTGTGAACAAAAGATGGTCAAAAGGCTGACTGCAAAAGGTGGCGCCTACCTCGGGCCCACCAATTATCACAGAAATCTCTTCTTCCTCGAAATATTCTAAAACTAGGCGCTTGGTTAAATCAGAACTTGATGGAGTAAATTCTGATGGTTTTATAACCACTCGGTTACCAGCAGAAAAAATGCTCCCCAGAGGACCAAATGCTAAATTAAATGGGAAATTCCATGGGACTATCACCCCAACACTACCCAGCGGTTGGTATTCTATTCTGGTTTTGGCTCCGAATAAGCCTAAAGGGAACAAAGAACGTCTTTTCGAAGGCCTAGCCCACTTTCGCAGATTTCTTTTAGCATATTTTAAAGATGAAAGAGTTCCAAAGATATCAGTGGCTAAACTACCCTCGGGACTTCTATGGCCGAAGTCTTCTTTAAGCGCATTTACTATTTGTTCGGAATTTTCTACTAGGAGAGAAATTACCCTATCAATCCTATTCATCCTTCGCTCAATGTTTATCCCTTCAGAGAGCGCCGCTGCTCTTTGTTTTTTAATAAGGTTCTGAAGTTCTTTTTCAAGCAAGCCTTTTGTCTCTCCTTTTTTCAACTCACTCTCCATTTGTTCCTCCAAATTAGCTAATCTCACCAATTTACACCATGAATTAAGGCATGAATTTTCATTCTGCCACAAAGTTCCAATCTTTTTATTGTAAAAAAGTTGAATTTTCCCTGAACAGACTTATCATACTAAACGTATTTTGAATGATTATTTATAAGGCTAATCTGTATAGGAGAAACCGAAAATGCAAGGAAATACAGTAAGTACCCAAGTAGAAGCAAAGATACTGGCTACCAATAAGTTAATTCGCAACACTTACATGTTGTTAGCAATGACACTGGTTTTTAGTGCCGTCACTGCCACTCTATCCGTCTTTCTCAGACTACCGCCCATGACTTATTTACTCTCGCTTGGAGGAGCTATAGTTTTGATGTGGTTTGTGTTACCTCGTACCGCAAATTCAACTTCCGGTATTGGGGTGGTTTTCGGAATAACTGGCCTTTTGGGTCTGGGCTTAGGACCTCTGCTAAGCATGTATTTATCCCTACCCAATGGACCTCAAATAGTAGCAACAGCGCTCGGAGGCACCGGAGTTATCTTTTTCGCGCTTTCTGGATATGCCCTAACCACTCGGCGAAACTTCAACTTCATGGGTGGCTTTCTAGCAACGGGCTTTTTAGTTGTGCTAGCTGCCTCTCTAGTGAACATTTTCTTAGGAATCCCAGCTTTTAGCCTGGCTATCTCTGCCACTGTGGTAATGTTGATGAGCGGTTTTCTCCTCTACGAAACAAGTCAAATGGTTCATGGCGGTCAAGACAACTATGTTCTAGCAACTGTTGGCCTTTATATGACCATTTTTAACTTGTTTGTAAGCCTCCTTCACCTCTTGGGTTTCGCAAGCAACGACTAGTGAAGTGATTCAGGAACCTTCAAAAACTCTACCAGGACCGCCTAACAGGTCCTGGTAGAGTTAGTAGGCTTA
>CACDEI010000054.1 GCA_902551695.1 uncultured Pseudomonadota bacterium | reverse complement strand
GGGAGCCGCATTTGGAAGTCGTTCGATGCCAGAGTATTTAGGCGATCGATTCAATTCAGATATTTTACGAATTTTCGCTGCATTATTTTCCATGCTCTTATTATTTTATCTGGCGGGCCAACTGTTAGCTGGAGCCATAATGTTCACCGAGATGCTTGGACTCGAGGTCTTTCCTGCCCTTTGTGTGACTGCCTTAGTACTTATGTTTTATATTGCCTTGGGTGGGGCGCACGCAGATATCCTAACGGACGGGGTGCAAGGGGCATTGATGCTCCTTCTGGCATGTCTAGTGCTGTGGATGTTTTTTTTCGGCCAAGGCCTAGAAGGTGGGTTTACTGGAGTATTAGATAGCTTAAGAGAACAAGATCCGAATCTTCTTAAACCTATCCATCCTACTCATGAGCTTTTTAACTCTAAGTGGGATATTTTCGCGATTTTTGTAGCTCATCTTCCTCTCGGACTACTGCCCCACATAGGTAATAAACTTTGGGCGCTCAAAAGCGATAAAGACCAAGTTCGCTTTATCACAATAGCTTTCTGCTTTGGCATGCTCTTGCCGGCGATCACTTGTGGAGGGATCCTCGCTCGGGCTCTCCTGGGTGATGCTCTCCTTCTAGAAGGGGCAAACCCGAATCAAGCTATTCCTCAACTTTTCATCGCTACATTGCCCACATGGGCGGCAGCCTTGATTTGTGCAGGGGTGTTATCCGCAGTGATGTCGACTGCTGATGGCCTGGTGGTGAGCACTGCTCAGATCTTTGCAAATGATATTTTTAGGCGAACCATAGCTCCACGCTACATGCAAAATACTCCCGATTCCAAAATAGATAGAATCTCCCTACTAATCAGCCGAATAGCTACCGGCCTTATCCTGATCGGCGCTATTGGGTTAGCCTCCTATGCCAGAGAGAAGAATATAGCTCTCCTAGTGTGGATCGGTATTGGGGGAATGATGGCTGCGACAGCGGCTCCGATGTTTTTAGGTGTCCTTTGGAGAAGGGCGACCAAGGAAGGCGCCCTAGCCGGTTTCATTGTAGGTGGATTTATCTTCTCCTACCTCCATGCTGGCTACGTTAAGGCGGTCCAATTCCAAGGTTCTTTTTTGGAGCCAGTGGGCCATTGGTTGGAAAATCAAGCCATTAATCCCTACGCATGTGCTACTTTAGGGGCGTTCGGATCAGTATCTATAATGGTCTTCGTTTCCTTGCTTACTAAACCTCCGTCAAATGAACATCTAGAAAAAGTTTTCGGGAAATAGAAAGATGGGATCGCTTCTCAAAGGCAAAAATATACTTATCACCGGGGGCAGCTCAGGAATTGGCAAGAGCACAGCATTTAGATGCGCTCAAGAGGGTGCTAACGTCGTCGTGGCAGATATAAATCAAGAAGAGGGACAAAATTGCATCAAAGAGATATCAGAGGCTGGATTCAATGCTACTTTCATAACCACTGACGTGACCCAAGGGTCGGATATACTAAATGCGATTGACTATACTACTCAAAAATATGGCGAATTGAATGGAGCTTTCAATAACGCAGGTGTAGAGGGTGTATTTTCCAATATTACAAAAATCAGCGAGGAAGATTTTGATCGCACTCAGGCAGTCAATGTAAAGGGAGTATGGTTGTCAGTAAAGTTTCAGATAGAATGCTTCCTCAGACAAAATACAGCAGGAAGTATAGTTAACACCGCTTCTGTTGCTGGGCTAGTAGGCACAAGAGGCGGGTCTGCTTACTGCGCTTCCAAACATGCGGTTGTAGGTCTAACGAAAAGCACAGCTTTGGAGTTCGCAAAAAAGAATATTCGTGTCAACGCAGTTTGCCCGGGAATAATCGAAACTCCCATGCTTCAAAGAATGTTCAAAGAAACGGGCATGACTCAAGAATCGGTGGTAAATCAAGAGCCCCTCGGTAGATTAGGAATGCCATCGGAAATAGCGGAATCGGTGGTTTGGCTCTTGTCTAGCCAAGCATCATTTATCACGGGAATTGCCCTACCGGTTGACGGTGGTTACACAGCGATATAAACGGACCATATGAGCTAATTATTCGGAGTTTCTTCCCGATTGCGAAGTTCACGCCTCATAATCTTGCCTGTTGTGGTCATAGGCAATGAATCAACAAATTCTATAAACCTGGGAACCTCATGTTTTGCTAATCTTCCGCGCACAAATTCTCGAAGCTCTTCACCAAGCGCCTCGTTCCCTTTAATGCCATCCTTTAAAATTATGAATGCCTTAATAACCTCCGTTCTAACTGGATCGGGAACCCCAACCACTGCGGACATTTGAACTGCATCATGCTTAAGAAGTGCATCCTCTATTTCACCGGGACCGATGCGATAGCCGGAGCTCGTGATTACATCATCTCCTCTTCCATGGAACCAGAAATACCCTTCCTCATCCATGTGACCAACGTCCCCAGTGATCAACCAATCACCTATGAACTTTTCTTTCGTAGCTTCTGGCTTATTCAAGTATTCCAACAGCATTACTGGATCAGGCCGCTTACAAGCTATATGACCTTCTGTCCCAGCGGGCACTTCGTTTCCGCTATCATCAATTATTTTAACTATACTACCGGGAGTTGGCTTCCCTAGGGATCCAGGCTTTATAGGAAAAAGATTCCCATTGTTCCCTAAGATAACATTACACTCAGTTTGCCCAAAACCTTCATTGATTGACAACTTTAGTTCCCTCTCAGCCCATTCTAGCAACCCTGCGCCTACCGCCTCACCCCCAGACAAGACCGCTCTTAACTTTAAATCGTAACGATCTAAAGGCGAAGGAACCTGACGCATTAGTTTCAGCATCGTAGGCGTCAGTAGGGCTAATGTAATCTCGTGCTCTGCCAGAATTCTATAAGCGTCATCTGCATCAAAGCCTTTCATAGCAGTAGCGACCACTTTAGCTCCATGAAACCAGCCCGGCATGATGACATCCATCAGGCCAGCCATCCATGCCCAGTCGGCTGGTGACCAGAGCGCATCATTGTCTTGAGGGAAGAAATCGTATATGAATTCAAGACTTGGCATGTGTCCTAGCATCATTCGATGAGGTTGAACTGACCCTTTTGGCAATCCGGTAGTGCCGGACGTGTAACTTATCCAAGCTACGTCTTCAGCCTTGGTTTTAACGTTTTCAAACGATGCGCTTTCTTTCTCGATTGCGGACCAAAAGTTTACTGCCCCCTCTGGCTCCCCATCGATCACCAATATCTTTATAAGACTTGGGCACTCAGACCTAATTCCATTTACTTTGTCATAATTCGCCAAATCAGTAACGACCACCCTTGCTTTACAATCATTGATCCTATATTTGATAGCTTCGCCAGCAAAAAGTACTGAACAGGGTCCAGAAATCATACCTGCCTTCCAACAAGCGACATGTGAAATTGCACATTCAGGGTCTTGCGCCAAAAGGAGCGTAACGACATCCTGCTCGGCTAAGCCATAACTTCTTAAGGTATTCGCCAACTTATTGGCATGAGAACGAATATCACTGTAGGTGTAAACATGTTGCTTTCTTTTTGAGTCTTCATACACCAAAGCTATTCGAGAAGGATCGTCTGCCCAGCGGTCACAGACATCAGAGGCGATATTATATTCTTCTGGGATGTCCCATGAAAATTTCTCGCAAACCTCCTCATACGTAGCGCCTCTTTCCAATAGATTTGTTTTCATCACACCCCCCTGCCATTTCGCATCACACGGCTAATTCATCAGCTGAATTCTTTAAATACTATTTATCCATTTTATTAATGTCGTTCATTCGGTCATAATATTGCATCAATAAGAGTTCATGTTCGACGACTAGGAACAGGTCTGTCTAAACTCTTCCGAGCAAAACACTAAAAGACACGTTAAAACTATCACACATACAATAACATGATTGATACCTTGAATGACAATACAAAAAACCACTCCTTTGAAGCCACAGCGGCTAATTTTATAGTGGCTAGAAAGCGGGTGTTGATAGCGTTGGCGGCTGCCTTGGTGGCAACACTTAGTTCTGGAATCGGCAAGCTTTACTTCGATTCAAGCTACCGAGTTTTCTTCAGTGAAAAAAACCCTGAGCTTCTAGCATTTGAAGCACTCGAAAATACTTACACAAAAGACGACAATATCATAATTGTACTATCACCCAACGAAGGCACGATTTTCGAGCAGAAGAATTTAATAGCTATAGAAGAGCTAACTGAATCTGCATGGCAAATGCCCTATTCCAACCGAGTGGACTCTATGGCCAACTTCCAATTTACCCGTGCGCTGGAAGATGACCTAATAGTAAAAGACCTAGTGAAAAATGCAGCACACTTAAGCAAAGAAGAGATCAAAACTATCAGGCAAATTGCGCTGTCTGAACCTGCCTTGGTCGACAGATTAGTTGCAAAAGACGGTAAAACTGCTGGAATCATGGTAACTGTGCAGATTCCACCCGAGCAGGTCACCGCGGCTACCACTGAAATAGGCCGCTTTGCAAGAAAACTGGTCGAAAACTTCAAAGAGGCTAACCCAAATTATATTGTTCATCTAAGCGGGACAATTATGATGGACGATACTTTTGCAGAAATAGGCCTGAAAGACTCTTCAACCCTTGTACCCCTGAGCTTTGTCTTAATGTTAGCCATTTTAGCTCTTTTGGTAGGAAGAGTTTATGGCACAATTATAACCCTCCTTGTAATACTCTTATCCATAGCCGCTGCTATGGGGGCAGGAGGGCTGTTAGGTTATCCCTTAACTTCAGTCACCATCTCTGCTCCAACCATAATCTTGACGGTCGCCGTAGCGAACTGCGTGCATTTATTAGTCACCTTTTTTGATTTATTAAATAGTGGTACGCCTAAAGAAGATGCGATGAAGGAAAGCTTACGAGTTAATTTACAACCTGTTTTTTTAGCCAGCGTGACCACCGCTATCGGTTTCCTAACCATGAACTTTTCTGAAGTGCCTCCCTTCAATCATTTAGGTAACCTGGTTTCTATTGGCGTTTTAGTATCTTTCGTGCTTAGTGTAACGTTACTGCCAGCCGCCCTCATACTCCTTCCCATCAAAGCGAAAGCAAAAAGTGAAAATGCGAACAAAAAATTAGACGCGCTAGCAGATTTTATTATTTTAAAAAAAACCACTGTTATGTGGTGTTCCTTACTGGTCGTTCTTTTATCTACAGTAAATATACCTCGTAACGAACTGAATGACGTATTTGTTCATTGGTTTGACGACAGCGTAGCTTTTCGGCAAGCCACAGATTATATGGAAGAAAATCTAACCGGCATCTACCTAATTAGTTACTCATTAGAATCCGGAACTTCTGGCGGGATTAATAACCCTAGTTACTTAGATGAAGTAGAAAAATTTGCTTTGTGGCTAGAATCTCAACCAGAAACCGTACATGTCGATCGCTTTACCAATATCATGAAACGATTGAATAAAAACATGCATGGTGACGACCCCGCATATTACGAATTACCTCAAACAAGAGAATTAGCAGCTCAATACCTTTTATTATACGAGATGTCTCTCCCCTACGGACTGGATTTAAACAATCAAATCAATGTAGACAAATCAAGCTCTCGGATTAATCTTACTACTAGAACCATCTCAACCAAGGAAACCCTAGCCCTCAATAAGCGCGCCCTTGATTGGGCAAAAGATAATAACGTTTCGATACAAAAAACCGAAAGTGCTGGAACTGTTCTTATGTTTTCTAACATTGGTCAAAGGAATATCAGAGCGATGCTTACTGGAACTACGACAGCTGTATTCTTGATCGCTGCCATTCTGATGGTTGCTTTACGTTCTGTTAGAATAGGCTTAATGAGTCTCGCAGCCAACTTAGTGCCAGCCGGTATTGCGTTTGGGCTATGGGGTATTTTTGTCGGTGAAGTAGGGCTTTCGCTATCTGTAGTGACAGGCATGTCTTTCGGCATAGTAATCGATGACTCTGTGCATTTTCTATCTAAATATTTGCGAGCTAGAAGGGAAAAAAATCTAAATGAGTCCGACTCCGTCCGATATGCCTTTAACACGGTTGGAAAAGCACTAATGGTCACAACCTTAATTTTAGCGGCAGGCTTTTTAGTCCTGGCGACATCTAGTTTTTATATGAATTCAGGAATGGGTTTGATGACGGCTATCATAATCACGATAGCACTAATCAGCACATTCTTCCTTCTCCCCCCTTTGTTATTGAAAATTGAGGAGCGTAAGTAAATGCGATTATTCTTATTCCTTTTTCTCTGCG
>CACDEI010000053.1 GCA_902551695.1 uncultured Pseudomonadota bacterium | reverse complement strand
GTTTTGGTTGGTAAGGGTGGTATCACTTTGAAGTTGGGGTCACAAGAGTCTATGTTTTCATCACACAGAGCGAGGTGGGATATGCTGACATCTGAAGAAACTTTAGCCCCACTAAACCGAGCGATTAACACTGCCGATTCTGAAACTGACAAGTTTCTCATATGTGCTCTTACACCAATCTCCTCAACTAAAATGAGATTTCTCATTAAACCGATTAGCTCGCTGGAATTAGGTACCCCAGCCAAGCCTGCCATAATGCTTGAAGGTCCACTTCTCATAATACCACCATCGTTTAACCAAGCATCGTGAGAGTCTAATAAAATCAAAAGGTCTAGCGAGGAGGCGTATGCCAAGGCATTTCGTAATACAGAAGTGTTAATTACAGATCGGCCGTTAGTAGCTAGTCCGATGCATCCTGCTGTCTTCAAAGCTTCCATTTCGGAAAGGACTTCACCTTTCTGTTCGAGGGTAAAAGAGCCTAGATGCTTGACCTTGGCTTTTCCAGATCGCCCCTTCTCCCGACCTATAGATCCCTGCTGTTCAAAATTGGCGGTGGAAATTGGCAGCAGGCTAACGACAGTGAAACCGCCAGCAGTAGCAGCCCTGAGCTCTTGTTCTACATTGAAAGTGGCTGGCGACAACCCTTCCAAATCACATCCTATTTCTATGAACCCGGGGCATACTATTTTATCTCCAGCGTCTAAAATCCTGTCTGCCGTAAAACCACTTGGAGTGCTGCCTATTCCACAAATCGTTTTGTCTGCAATAAATAAGTCAGCCACCTCATCAATTTGGTTCTTTGGATCCAATATTCGGCCGCCTTTTACTAAGGTTTTCATTTCTGATATTTCAATGCAGATAGTATGGCCATTACAGCCATTCTTACCGTTATTCCATTAGAAACTTGTTCAAGAATTACCGATTGAGCTCCATCTGCTACGGAGGATTCAATCTCGATTCCTCTATTGATAGGGCCGGGATGCATTACTATGGCATCTTTCTTTGCCAACTTTAGCCTTTCCTGCGTTAGTCCGAAGCATCGATAGTATTCCTTTTCGCTAGGGAGTAACGCACTTTGCATGCGTTCTCTTTGTAATCTCAACGCGATGATCACATCGGCGTCCTTTAAACCCTCATCCAGTGAGAAGAAGGCTCGAACCCCTAGCTTTTCTATCTGGTCTGGAATAAGCGTTTTTGGACCTACTACTCTGATTTCTTTCGTCCCAACCAATTTGAGCGCGTGAATCTCCGACCTGGCGACGCGGGAATGATTTACATCTCCTACTATTGACACAATTAAATCGCTAAAGTTTCTTTTATTTTTACGAATTGTAAACATGTCGACCATCGCTTGCGTTGGGTGTTCGTGGCGTCCATCTCCAGCATTTATAACGCTTACGTGGTCACCCACCAGTTCAGCTATGAATTTGGCAGCTCCGCTCTCTGGATGTCGGACAATAAAAATATCTGTCTGCATCGATTCTAAAGTTCTGAGAGTATCCTTTAGGCTTTCACCCTTTCTGGTTGCACTGGTCTGAATGTCGATATTGATTACGTCAGCGGATAATTTCTTGGCTGCCAGTTCAAATGTTGTACGGGTTCTTGTACTTGGTTCGAAAAATAAGTTAGCTACGGTTTTTCCTCTTAACAGGGGCAGTTTCTTAATTTCTCTTGTCCCCTGGACTTGAAAGCTCTCTGCCCGCTCTAGAATTTCGTTAAACAGGATTTTGGATATATTATTTATAGACAGAAAATGTCTTTCCTGCTTTTTTTGAGCATTTATTTTCTTTTTGTCAGATTCTTCCATCTGATAATGGTGCCAACAGATGTGATTCGGTTAATCGCTTTTCTTTTTTCATTCTAGTCGCTCAAAAACCTTAAATTCTATTGAATTGTTGTTTTCTATTTTAACATGATACTTATCACTTAGCTCCATATTTATACCCGATATGTCGGGGGATATAGGTAACTCCCGTCCACCGCGATCTAAAAGAACTACCAAAAAGATAGAGTTCGGCCTTCCAAAATCGAAAATCTCATTCATTGCAGCCCTTATGGTTCGACCAGTATGCAAGATGTCGTCAAACAAGATCACATCTCTTCCCTCGATGTCAAATGGGAGCTCCGAAGGTTCTACTGTTGGATGTAATCCAATCCGTCTGAAATCGTCCCGATAATAAGCAATATTTAATTCTCCAAAGCGATCTTCGGGAAAGCATTGCTCGCTTATTCTTCTGCCAATCCAAACCCCTCCCCTTCTTATCCCGATGAGTGCAGGGTCCTTGATTTTATTTTCGTTTTTTAGCGAAGATAATTTCGTACTCACTGAGTTAATTATTTCCTCGACATTCAATTGCTCGAGTTCTAACATAGGATTAACCTCATCGTTTTTTTTGGCTCTCAAACCATGTTTCAAGTATCAGTCCAGCTGCAATGGAATCCACTGAGAATTTCATCCCGGGTTTCATTCTTTCTGCTGCCATTTTTGAGGAAAGTCGCTCGTCAATGTAATGAATCTCTGCTAGGTATCGTGCCGAAAAAATTTGGCCAAGGTTCCTTATTTTCTTGACTATTTTATTGCTTGTGCCATCTAAATTTATAGGTAATCCGAATACAATAAGCTCAGGATTCCACTCATAAACAATGGAGTCAACGGTTTGCCAGTCTGGTGCTCCATCTTTCATCTTTATGACGGGTAAGGGTCTAGGAACTCCTCCCATTTGCTGACCAATAGCAGCCCCCATCTTTCGTCTCCCGTAATCTAGCCCAAGAGCTGTCTGATACTCATTCATAGTGAAAATTTCGAGGAATATTTAAGCAAGAGCGATGTTTTGATACATTTTTTAAACTTAGCTACTTCTAGCTTCCAGTGGACTATATTAGGGCGTTGTGAATTGAGAGTCATTAACAAAGTTCCATGTCCGAGTTATGTGAAGTATGTCTACTTCTCTAGTGATGTTTTCTGGCAAAGGGGCGAAAGGTGCCGCAAGCTCGACGATTCTTACGGCCGCCTCATCGAGTACTTTTTTCCCTGATGATCGGCGTATGGTTATTTTTTGAACTTCCCCATCAGGCAGGATTGCTACGTCAAGAAGTAGTTTTCCAGACAGATGTTTTTTTCTAGCTTCATATGGGTAATTAATATTGCCTACTCGCTCTACTTTTGCCCGCCAAGCTTCCATGTAGGAAGCAAATCGATGGTCTTTGTTGTTGGCGGTGATGTATTTTCTTCGAGGCTTATTAGCCCTGAAGTAAGGGTTATCTATTAGATCGTAGTGCTTTTTTGCTTGTGCTAGTGATCTAGCAATGAGCTGTTCCGCATTGGGTTTTTTCAGCTCGGTAACGGGTGCTTTCCGCGCGCTTTGATTAGTGTTTTCCTTCCCGCTTAATTCCGGTACAGGTTTTGTCTCGTATTGGTTGTTTTTTGTTCCACTAGCCTGATTTTCAAGGCCTTCTTCCAGCTCTAATTGGTCGGTTTTGGTTTCTGAGAATATGATTTCCATAGATCGATGATTTGAATGAAGTTTGGTTGTATGAGCAGTATTTAACATAAAAAACAGATGAGTTATCAAAGCCAGTAGAAAAAAAAATAAGAATCTGTCTCGACTGATTTGAGATAATTCTACCTCTTTGTTGTATTCCTGACGGAGCTCCATCGCTATGGTCTGATTTTTTGTACGGCGGCTTTTACGACTTTCTCCGCGATTTTAAGTCCAGTTCCCTTCTCAATTTCTCTTAGACATGTCGGGCTCGTGACATTGATTTCGGTAAGATGGTTGCCAATAACATCGAGACCTACAAAAAGAAGACCACGTTCTCGCAAAACCCCGCCAATTTCTTCGCAAATCAGTTTATCGTTTTCGGTGAGCTCTTGGATAACCCCAGATCCGCCGGCGGCTAAATTCCCTCTAGTTTCTCCTTGGCTTGGTACTCTAGCTAGAGAGAAAGGTATTGGTTCACCGTCAACCATTAAAATTCTCTTGTCTCCATTTTCTATTTCCGGTAAAAACCTCTGCGCCATACAGAAACGCTCGTTCTGTTCGGTCATGGTTTCGAAAATAACACTAGCATTAGAGTCTCTATCTTTCACCCTAAAAATCGAAGAGCCGCCCATTCCGTCGAGAGGCTTGATTATTATGTCTTTCTGCTCTCTGTGAAAGTTTTTTAAATCACTTATATTTTTCGTCACCAGTGTTTCCGGACAAAGATGAGGGAACCAAGTTGCATAGAGCTTTTCATTGGCGTCTCTTATTGCCTGAGGGCTGTTTGTAACGAATACACCCTTTTCTTCTGCAATTTCAAGTAACTGTGTGGTGTACACGAAATCCATGTTAAACGGAGGATCTTTCCTCATTAGTATAATGTCTAGGTCAGATACTTCGTCGGGCGTTTCTTTCCGAGAATTATGAAACTGATGCCAATTGTCGGTGTCATCATCAACAGTAAGGGACCGCATATATGCTTTTAAATCACCGTTATGAAGGACAAGATCTTTAGACTCCATGTAGAAAAGCTTTAGTCCATTTTTTTGAGCTGCTAGGAGGAGGGCGAATGTGGTGTCTTTTTCTACTTTTATAGCCGAAATAGGGTCCATTACGACCCCAAGCTTAAGCTTTCCTCGAGGTTCAGTGTCTCTTAGTGCCATTAGAATTAGTGACTCCAGATAAGAATACTATGATTTTTCATTGTAACTTAACTACTAAAAATCCAATAGTACCCAATTTTTGTAATTCGCTGGAAACTAATTAGCCATTAGTAAATATTTCTATTATATATTCGATTCATCTACTATTGTTGCTATGAAAACTATAAAAATCGCTACCCGAGGAAGTCCTTTAGCTTTATGGCAAAGCCATCATGTTAGGGAACTTTTACTTTTGGAAAACCCGCACTTGAAAATTGAGCTTGTCACCATTACGACCTCTGGAGATAAATTTCTAGGGAGGCTTTCCAGCGTAGGAGGAAAAGGTCTTTTTGTAAAAGAGATTGAAGAATGTCTTTTAGCGCAAAAAGCAGATTTAGCCGTTCATTCCATGAAAGACCTTCCTTATGCTGAACCAGGGGGTTTGGAAATAGCTAGCATTTTGAAGAGAGAAGATCCTGGTGACACTCTCGTAACTCTTCATGGAGAAAAAATCTCTGATTTGCCTTTTGGAGCTTTCGTTGGTACTTCCAGCGTTCGCCGAAGGGCGCAGCTTTTGGCAACTAGACCAGATTTAAATTGTAAAGAGATTAGGGGTAACGTTGGAACGAGACTCTCAAAATTAAAAGGCAATGAGTTTTCGGCTCTTATCTTGGCCACTGCGGGGCTAAAGAGATTAGGCTTAATGAAACAAGAATACTTTCAATTTAGCAAAAAAATAATGCTGCCAGCGGCGGGCCAAGGTGCTATCGGCATTCAAGTTAGGTCTGACAATGATGATATAAGGAATTTGGTATCAGGTTTAGCTTGCTCAAAAACGACTGCTTCTATAAGAGCAGAGAGAAAAATGGTCCAAGTTTTGGGAGGTGATTGCGGGTCTCCTATAGCCGGATTTGCAGCTCCATCTGGAAACAAGTTGGAATTAAATGGCATGGTCTCAGACTTAAAGGGTGAGAAAGTTTTACGTACAGTTTGCTCTGGAGACATAACAGCGCCTGATGAGCTAGGAGAACGAGTCGCCAAGACTCTCATGATAGGCGGTGCTGGTTCAATATTACACACTATTAATTACTGAAATAGGATATGAAGCCTTTTTTGAATAAATCGATATTAGTCACACGGCCGGTGCAACGGGCTGAGGAACTTATATTGGCTATCCTTGGTTTTGGAGGAAAGGTGATAGGGGCTCCAATGATGGAAATTCAAAAAAATAAAAAATTTGTGCCTGAGATAATCGCCAAAACTCTACGCTCTTCTGATGTTGTAATATTTTTAAGTATTAATGCGGTAGAATATAGTTTGAAAAAGTCCCCAGCTTTAATCCCCATCGTGGCACAAAAAAAAATATTTGCAGTTGGTGAAAGTACGGCCGCTAAATTACGATCGCTTGGCTTAGATTCTTTTTTCCCTGAAAAAAAAGCTACGTCAGAAGGCCTGCTCGAGCTTGAGGGTCTAGATTCTCAAAAGATTAAATCAAAAAATGTCGCGGTTTTAAAAGGCGTCGGGGGCAGGAGGAAACTAAAAACCGTTTTAGAAAAAAGGGGTGCATCGGTAGCGAATATTAACTGTTATGAGAGAATTACCACTAATGTCTCGATCAAGAAGGCTTTGACAGCAAGTAGCATAGAAGTACCTGATGTTATCGTTTCTACTAGTTCTGCCATAGTAAAAATTCTAGGGAGTAAAATAGAATCAGAGCACCTGCTGAGCTTATATAAAGTGCCAATGGTTGTTCCTAGTGCGCGTGTT
>CACDEI010000052.1 GCA_902551695.1 uncultured Pseudomonadota bacterium | reverse complement strand
CATACTTTCCCAGTCTTCTGGAGCAAATACTCCAAAAGGACGCGCTCCGAGATCTCCGATGGTGCGGATTGCTGACATAATGATGAATCCGATGATAAACCAAGGTATTAAAGATGTGAGGTTCGGTCGTTTCTCGCTATCTTCTTGAGGTCTGTATAAAAGAGCTACCACCGGGATAACAAAAATCATAAAAAGATTGCGAACAAGCTTGGTAATAGTGGCAGTATCGAACGCCTCAGGAGCATTGTATTGGCTTTGATACATGAGGCCTGCCCCTGCTACCTGTGCTGTTTCATGAATCGCGGTTCCAAGAAAAATCCCAGCAAAAATGGGTTTCTCAGAGAAAAGAAAGTGAGCTATGAACGGATATATAAACATCGCAATAACTCCAAATACCGTAATGCATGCTATGGAATAGCTGACCTCGGCCTCATTTGCTTTTAATGTTGGTGCAGTAGCTACGATTGCAGTAACTCCGCAGATGCTGGTTCCAACGGCAACTAAACCGCAAAGAGGGTTTGACAGGCCCAGAGAACGTCCAAACAGTTTAACGGTCAAAAGGCCTGCGGCAATCGCAGATAAAACAAAGGGAATCGCTAATATCGTATTTAGACCCGCGCTAGTTAAACTTAGTCTGATTCCAAGAAACATTATTCCAATCCGAAGTAGAGTGGAGGCGCAAAATTTAAGTCCCGCAGAGCACGTGTGGGAAATAGTAGATGTGTTTCCAATAATAGCGCCGATAATAATTGCCATCATAATTGCGCTGATTGGACTTTTTGAGAACCCAAGTAGTTTTACACCTATGAATTGGGATGAAAGATGTGCAGCCAAAGCTATTAGAGTGGAGAGCAATACTCCAAAAATCCATGCTGGATTGATTCGCATGTCTTGAATTATTTTCATTTGCCAAGTTTGTACTGTTTTGATGCCAAAAAAACAACGCTATTTTAGGTTTATCGCCTCGCGTTAGTACGTTTTTCTAGCTCACAGGCGAAACGAATCATGAAAGAGATGGTTTGCCGGGCCTCAGGTTTTGCCAAGAGCTTCAACGAGGATAAAAATCCAAGAGGGTTTCCTCCTTCGCTCATTGATGCGAAGCGTATAGAGTCCCTCACGTCTTCGACGAGAGACAGCGTTTTTTCATCCGTCAACACGTCAGTGGTCCGACCTGCTGCTTGTAGGGTTCGCTCTACTAGTTTGTCTGAAGCTGCCGACCTCATTGCATGAAGAAGTGAGATTAATTCGAAGAGAGTTTCCATTCCACCGGTCTTATGGAGTTCATTGATTTTGCTAATCAGATCAGTTAGCCCTTCAGAGGCTCCTTTCTCACCGAGTACGTTCTTGGAATTTTTCACAATTTCTTCTTCATCGGTTTTGCTTGTCATTATCGTTCGCCACTCATTCTTATTAGCATTTTTAGAGCAGTCCCTTAATAGAGAGCCAATATAGTCGATTGTATCCTATTTTTGCCCAATGAATCATTTGGTTGGGAGCTCCGACTTTTGGAGGATTTTCGTAATTGAAGGAAATATACGTGGCCCTTTCATCGGTAGTTTCTATGAAACAAAAAACCTTTCCATCATAGTTTTTTGCCCATCTGCCCTCAGTTATTAAGGCACTAAGATTTTCAATGATGACATCAGCTTCAAAGTGCGCTGTCGAACCTGCTTTCGAAATCGGTATGTTAGTGGTATCTCCCAATACAAAAACATTATTTGAGCCTTCTAGAAGTAATGTTTGAGGGTCAGTTGGTACCCAACCTCCAATTCCTAGGTTCGAGTCTTCGATAAGTTGTGCACCACTGTGAGGGGGGATGGTTATCAGCAGTTCATACGGTAGGGATGCCCCTTCTTCTGTTTCTATACTCCTTTTACTTGGGACTATCTCCTTGGTGTTAAAAAAAGTTTCAGAACGTATTCCCAAACTTTCGAATTCTGGCTCTAGCCAATTTGAAACTGGCTCGATTCCATGTAAACGTCCTATCGGGTAGGTATAGGTTATTTCAGACTTCTCTAGTAGCCCTCTCTTTTTTAAGTAGCTATGCATCATAAAAGTAACTTCAACAGGCGCCACAGGGCATTTGTGTGGTGCGTTTACATTGATGACCACGCGTCCTCCCTTAAAGTCTTCAAGAGCCTCTCTTAGTCGTCGAGCTCCGTCTAGGTCATAAAACCAATGTGCACTCTCTTTCATCCCTGGAATCAAATCGGGTCTAATTCTTGAGCCTGTTGCAATTATCAGATAGTCATACTCGTGTATATTGCCGGATTCAGTCGTGATCGTATTGTCTTGAATATCAATTTTTGTGACGGGATCCACTTTGAAGTCAATCCTGTCGTCTAATACTTCTTTTTGATTTTTATAAAGGTCTGACTCTCTAAATTTTCCAAAAGGAAGATAGAAAAGGCCTGGTTGGTAAAAATGCTTATCAGTAGCGCTTAGCATGGATACACTAATCTCTCTTCTTGCTATCTCGGACCTCAAAATATTGCACAGCCCGTTGGCAACAATAGTGCCGCCTATTCCGCCCCCAACAATTATAATTCTTTTGCTCATCAATGTGATCTATATTTGTTCTTTTATGTTTTTACTTTCTCAACCACAATACTATAGTATTCCTGTAATTCTTCGATACTCCCTAAAGCGTGACCTGCCTTTTGTACCCATATGGGGATATCTTTTAGTGAGCCTTTATCGTTCGAAAGGATTTCGATTTCATCGCCTTTTCCCACGAGCCGTAGGCCGGCGATCAATTCCATTAAAGGGCCTGGGCAGTGAGCTCCTCGGGCATCTATTTTGGTTCTTTTCGTCAAGATATTAGCCCCTCCATCAGAACACGGTTAACTGGCTGTCTTCAGAATCTGCCAAAAATTTTGTGAGTCCGATAACTTCATCGAAAAGATCTGGAATGAGCGCGCCTTCATCAATTCCAGTTATGTCTAGTGCCATAGAGCATACGTACAGTGACAGTTTTCCAAATTCTTTACCTTGTTTAAGTAAGTCTAGGGCATCCGGCGCATTCTTCTCTAGCATGAGTTCAGAGAAAGTGCCCCCGCTGAATCTATGGCCCTTCGGCGATTCAAGGCAAAACGAAAAAACTGCTCCCATACTTACAAAAATGGATACCTCTCTTTCTGACACAGCTGCGATAGTAGCTGTCATGGCAGCCATTTGGATTTTTTCATGCTCTTCAGAGCATAGAATGATGGAGAGTGGTTTGGTCATTTTCTACTAATCTGAGTTCTGACTAAACTGTACGGCGAAATTCTATTACGGTCTAGAAGAAATAACAAAGTTGAGTTCATTAGCTGTCCTGGGGTTCGATTTTCATTTTGAGCGTTTAATTACAATACGGT
Source organism: uncultured Pseudomonadota bacterium (assembly GCA_902551695.1). GTDB lineage: Bacteria > Pseudomonadota > Gammaproteobacteria > TMED69. Next base: position 3,533 of record CACDEI010000052.1, on the reverse strand, counting down.
AAACACCATCTTTTTGCTCATTTTCTATAAGTTCGTGACCGGTGTTTGCGCAAAATGCTATGAAGTCTTTCTCAGCCCCGGGATCTGTCGCGAGTACTTCCAAGATCGCATTTACTGGAACTTCTCGCAGAGCTTTCTTGGCTTTCAAAATGGGCAGAGGACAATTTAAATTTTTTACGTCAAGGGTTGAGTGTATCAAAATAATTCTCCGAACCTGTGAATTTCTAAAAATTTTAGTCAGTCAGAAAGTAACGATACCAGCCTCTATCCTTTGTGGCTATTTTTGCTTTCTAGGATCATAATTTGAGGCTTTTTAGGGGTAATACTCAAACAAAATTAATTTTGAGATTGAATGTTCAAACTACGGATCATTGAAATTTTCTAGTAATTGGTTGCCTAATGCGATTAGAGAATCCCTGTTGCGTGGGTATAGCTCTCTATTAATCGCTATGGGCATGCAATGGGAATAAAAAGGCGGCCCGCATTGGGGCCGCCTAAAATCCAAAGGACCATGCCATTAGCTCAATTATCGTTTGACAGTGCGAAATTAAGCCTCATTGTTTCCAAAGCCCGATGGTGTCAGGAGAAGAGGATTTCAAAGCAGTTCTGTGGTAGATGCTCTTCAATCTGCTTCCTTCCTGCTGGGAAGCAATATCTATGCCACTTTAAGTTATTAAGCTTCAGAGGGAAATTTGTTTTTTAGTCGGCTAAACCCGGCAAGATTTTGCCGAAACATTGAGTTAGATTAGGAACAAAATGGCCACATTTGATACCACTTTCGACACTTGAAACGGTCTTCACAGTCTTTCAGTTGATTGTCGTAACTACTAGCCATGCTAGCTACCTTCGTCGCGACCTTTAATAACTTCGGTTTTTTGTTGAACGTTTTCCTACGATAACCACCCCGACCCTCGTGATAGGCTAGATACAGTTGTCTTGTGTTTGTTTTTTCGATCCCAAGTCTAGTGTGGCTCTTGTGATTGTACCAACCAATGAAATCTAAGGCGTCTTCCATGTCGCTCCGACTTTTAAAAAGACCGCCTCTTTCATATTTATATTCGCCCCACACTGCATCTTGCGCTTGTGCATATCCTTTTGCCGATGATTGCCTTCCTAACGGAATGAACCATAGCCACTTATAGGGAGGTTTTGCTTTGCTTCTGAAACTAGATTCCTGCTGCACAAACGCCATTAATATCGGCACTGGGGTGCCCCACTTCTTTTCCGATGTTTTTGCGTAGTCGTACCACTCCGGGTGCTGTTCAAAAATTGCACAGAGGTTTTGCTGTTTGGTAGGGGGAGTGTTAGCACATCCAACCAAAGACAAGAAGAGAATAAAAGTTGCAAGTTGGAAGAAAAATTTTCTCATGTAGAATCCTGCGCCGTCACGATAGTTCTGAAGGTTAAACTTATTCTCTCATCGTTTTGAAGTTTACGAGGTGGTATGCAATGTAACCACTTGTGCTGAAAGGGATGTTTCATAAGTAATAAGCTTCCATGTTCTAGTTCTAATTCTACAGACTTTTTATCTCCAGGTCTTTTGGTCAATAAATGACGCTTTGCTCCTAGGCTGATGGTGGCTATGTTGATAATTTCACCTAAGCACTTTTCGTTGTCTGAATGCCACCCTATCTTGTCAGAACCGTTTCTATATCGGTTGAGGAGGACACTATTGAAGTGCTGGCCGGAGAATTTAGTTACTTGATTTGAGATTTTCTTTATAACGGGAGGATAGGGCTGGGCAGTCATGGTAATCCCGGAGTAGGTATAAGGTTCCCCACTCACGCTGTACCAAAGAGTGAGTCTCGGGATTTTACTCCATCTTCCAAATAGAAAAATCTGCCTTTGTTGCCAATTATCTAATCTCGCGCAGTGATCATAGTACGAATCTGATAATTGACCTAAAAAATTAGGTATGTAATATAGAAGATGGTCACATTTGGAGACTATGTTTTTATCACCGTGATATTTCGACCCTAATGCTTTCATTATTCATCCAATTCATATGATCTTTCGTCAAACAGTGTTCGCAGATTAAACGAGGAAAAAATGAATGACAAATATTCCTGTTTTGAGGAACTAGCGAGATCAGAAATAGAGGGGAAGCACTATCAAATAAGCTCTCTTGATCTATGTGTTTCCTCGTGTGTTATCGTGGCCCCTCATGGCGGCACCATAGAACCTGGCTCAGCAGAGATTGCGCGTGCAGTGGCAGCTGATATATTTTCATGGTACCTGTTTGAAAGTAAGAGAATTTACGATGACAATTACGTGTCACTTCACATAACTAGTCACCGGTTTAATGAGCCTGTTTGTATGAAGTTGATAGAACGCAACGATTGGGTGGTTACCATACATGGCTGTAGTGATTCTGAAGAGATAATTTACCTTGGTGGTTTAGAGAAAAATCTTATTGCAGCAGTTAGCAGCGCTTTAAGTAGCTTGGGAATACCCAACTCTCGAAATTGTGATAGGTTTCCAGGAATTAAACCCAATAACTTATGTAATCGGGGTGTTCAGCGTAAGGGACTGCAGGTGGAGATTTCAGTTCCTCTCAGAGAACCAGCAAAATGTGATCTGATCGCTGACGGGATACGCACTGGAATTATTAATTTTATAAATACTACGTAATATTGATGGACTATGTTGGTTAGTTTAGATACTCAATGTTCGGTTTGGAGAGGCACACTGAAAAAATTAGTGCTAATGTTACTTGTGTTGGTGGCTTCTAATGCCACCGCCTATACGGAGGAGGCGAAAGATCCTCTAAAAAAATTGGAGACATTGGCCGAGCGAGGGCATGCCGAATCTGCTTTTTTGTTAGGTTCTATTTATTACAATGGCGATGGCGTAGTTGTAAATTTCCCATTGGCTCTAAAATGGTTAAGAAAAGCAGCGGATGCAAACCATGCGGGCGCGCAATTTTTGTTAGGCCTCATGTATGCGGAAGGCCACGGGGTTCGAAGAAATCTCGACACCACAGTCAAATGGTTCGACAAGGCAACTAGGAAGCAAGTGCGTCACAATTAGGAATTTTTACTCAGTGAAAAAGATTTTTGGCCAAATTTTTGTAGTTTTTGCAGTGATCAGTTCAAGTGCCCAAAGCACTGAACCACTAGAAACTGCAATTTTTGCGGGTGGATGCTTCTGGTGTATGGAAGAAGCCTTCGAGCAAATAGAGGGTGTTGTAAAAGTCGAGTCCGGATATACCGGCGGAATAATCGAAAACCCGAGCTACGATATGGTAAGTCAAGGAAAGACGAAGCATCTAGAAGCCATACGCGTCACATTTAATCCAATGATTATACAGTATGAAAATCTTTTAGGAGGGTTTTGGGATAATGTTGATCCGTTTGATGGCGAAGGTCAGTTTTGTGACCAAGGGGAGCATTATCGGAGTGCAGTTTTCTACGGCGATGAAAAAGAGCGAAAGGCTGCTGTTAAAACGAAAGAAGCCTTAAAAAGAAAATTAGCCTCTAGAGTCCAAATTCATACCATGATTTTGCCTAGAAAAAAGTTTTATCCCGCAGAGG
>CACDEI010000051.1 GCA_902551695.1 uncultured Pseudomonadota bacterium | reverse complement strand
TTAGTCAAACTGTTTTAAAAACAATGACTGAACTCTCTGGACCGGGCACCTCTCCAGTGATAGGACAAAGTAAGGGTTTATCAATGCGAGATGCCGCCTTCTGTAACGCAGCATTAATTCACGGGTTGGACTACGATGATACACATTTGGACGCCGTCACCCATTGCTCTAGTAGTTTATGGCCGGTCGCTTTAAGCGTTGGATTGGAAACTAACTCCCCTGGCATGAAAACACTAGTAGCTTTCATATTTGGAACCGAGATAACAGCTAGGATTGGAATAGTGGCCGAGGGTCAATTACAAAAACTGGGGCACCACCCCACTGGGATAATTGGGGCCTTTGGTTGCACTATTACGGCATCCTATTTATATAATTTAAGTACTGTTCAAATCCAGAATGCCATCGGTATTGTATCTAGCATGGCAGCGGGGAATATGGAATTCATAACAGAGGGAGCTTGGACTAAAAGAATCCACCCAGCATGGGCTGCTGTCTCTGGAATAACAGCCGCGTCCTTAGCAAAACATAATTTCGTGGGTCCTAAACGACCTTTGGAAGGACAATTTGGTCTCTTTAAAAACCTACTTGGCCAAGATAAAAGAAATGAGATCTACCGAGAAATTAACACCTTAGGAACTACATGGCAGACTCTTGGGAACGCAATAAAGCCGTATCCCGCTTGTCATTTCAACCATGCCTTCGCTGATTGTGCTTTAAAGTTGAAGAGAGAGCATAAACTAACATCCAATTCGATAAGGAAAATTACAGCTTTGGTACACAGAGACCAAATCCCAGTTGTATGCGAACCAATAGCCAAGAAAAGACGCCCCGCCAATTCTTATGAGGCTCAATTCAGCATACCTTACATCATATCCGCAGTTTTCGTGTATAACCGTTTCACTCTGAAAGAACTCACCGCCGATGCCTTGAGCAATCCCTCGGTACTGGATCTAGCAACCAAGATCTACTACACAGATACTGACAGGTCACTGTATCCGAAATATTTCTCTGGCATAATAATTGTCGAGACCACAGATAATCAAACGATAGAGGTAGAGGTAAAATACAACCGTGGATCATTGAGAAACCCCCTCAGCAGATCAGAGATAAAGGAAAAATTCTCGGCTAATTGCTACAATTTATTAGGAGAGGAATCTAGCATCAGGATTCTAGACCTACTGGATAGTTTAGAAGACCTCTCTAGTTTAAATCAGATAAGAGAAGCTATAACAGCGGATAGATGAAAGTTGAGCTCCATAGGAAAAATGAATCGATCTCGAATTATCGTTTTTTTGGTTATTTCCAATTTGCTTGCACCAGACGTTTTTGGTGAAATGATTTTCCAAAAGGAAGAGGTCGCGATCTATCGCGAGATCTTACATCAGGGAAGAGGTTCTACGAGAAGCCAAGTACTCATCCATGAAGAATCAACTGGAAACACTTTGCATACTCTCGGTCATGCTGAGCAGATAAAATTAATGGAAGAATTAAATTCCCAGGAAGAAATACTTAATGATTGGAAAGAAAAGAATTCCAGACGTCAAATAATTACTGAAAGCTTAGACCTGTCAATCAACTACAAAGTCTTAACAAAAAAAGATTTTAATTTAATTTTTAAAGACAAGGATTTAAATGCTACTTGGGACACATTCTCAAAGCGATATAAAAATACTGATGGTTTTATAAGACTCTCCAAACCAGGTTTTGATGCACAGAGAGAAAAGAGCATCGTACTCGTCGAATACCACTGCGGTCCAAATTGCGGCACTGGGCGCTTTTTGGGCTTAAAAAAAGATAGCTCGGGAAACTGGGTAATGGAAAACTCAACCTTAATATGGATGGCGTATTAATAAATTATGGGCACGAAAAAAATATGTGTGTTCTGTGGATCACGGGTAGGAAACCAGTTTTTTTTTGAAAAAAGCAGATCACTCGGGGAAGAATTAGCTCTGAGAGGCTTAACTTTAATTTACGGGGGTGGGAACCAGGGATTAATGGGCGCGGTCGCATCTGGGTGTCACGAAAAGAGCGGGGATGTGATTGCAATCATACCAACCTTTCTAAACCAAGTTGAAAATCTCAAAAATCACCAATATGAAAAAAGAGTGGTCAAAACGTTGTTCGAAAGAAAAAAAGAGATGCTTAAAATGGCCGATGGTTTTATAGCTTTGCCTGGGGGAATAGGCACCTTAGATGAGATTACGGAAGTATTGGCTCTTCTTCAGCTTCGGCAGCTAACTAAGCCAATTGGTTTTTTGGACTTGAATGGATTCTACACCCCACTCTTTGCAATGCTTAAACACTTTCAAAAGAATGCTTTAACGCACCATAGCCTAGAGAAGCACATGGTTATTAACCAAGAGCCTAAAAATTTACTTGACAGCTTGATGAGAGAAATCTAGTGGGCAATTTCAAAAAATTGTCAGCAGCGATCTTCGATATGGACGGAACAATCATAGATTCCGAACCACTTTTCAAATTAATAGCTAATCGCAGCGCCTCAGAATTAGGGTTCTCCATTGATGAAAAAACCTACAGCACCTGGGTTGGATTACCAAGAGAATCTTTGGAGAGAGCCATAGTAAAATCGCTAGGACCGAAATTTCCGCTTGAAGATTTCAAACGGATTTTCGCATATAACTGGATTTCTCATACTGAGGAGAACGGAATCTCTCCCAAACCAGGCATTCCGGAATTACTCAGGCGCCTAAGTAAAGAAAAAATCCCCTTAGCTGTCGCAACTTCAACTCCAACCGAACAAGCCGAGCGCTCATTGAGAATAGCTGGGATACATGACCCTTTCGACATTATAATTGGAGGAGATCAGGTGAAAAACGGGAAGCCGGACCCAGAAATTTTTCTAAAAGCAGCTCAGGCGCTCGGCTATCATCCTGATGAATGTTTAGCAGTAGAAGACTCAGCGATTGGGGTAGAATCAGCCGTGGCGGCAAACATGTTCACAATACTGGTGCCGGACACGGTATATCCGAGCAACAAAATTCGGGAAGTTGCTAATTTTGTCATACCTAGCCCCAAAACTGCCTGTCGAGTGATTCTGGCCATCTTTCGAGACAAAAGTAAATAGAACCCGCGTTATTCACGTTGGCCAACGGTCTAAATAAGAATGAGATTAGCGTTAGAAAAATACGGAGGAAGCTTTTCAGCTAGGTTCATGCTACTTTCCCAGACTGAGGGATTTGAAAAGAGGCTAAGTTGAGCAAACCCACCCTCGTGTCTATCAACTGAGGCGAACCTAGCATACGCCTTGGTGGGCAACCAAAACAAAGTAAGGAGCTTTGCATTTCGAGCGATTTTGTTGTTAGGTATTTCCGAAAATCAATGTCCGAAGAGTACTTAAAGGTTTTAGAGAAACATTATGAATGACAGCACCAAAATTCTAAAACAAAACCGACTTGCCTTTGTTTACGATTTTGATGGCACCCTAACACCCCAACCCATGCAAGAGTACACTGTTTTACCCGAATTAGGCTTAGAGGCAGAGCAATTCTGGAGTGAGGTAGATGAAGAGAAAAGGCGAACTGGTGGCGACTCCATCTTGACTTACATGCGATTACTCATCGAAAAAATAGAGCAGAAAAAAGCTCATCTTAGTAGAGAGTCATTGCGCCAACTTGCGAGTCATATCAAATATTACCCTGGCGTAGAAAGTTGGTTTGACAGAATAAACAAATATACAGAAGAGCAAAGTCGAGGCACCGTCGAAACCAAACATTACATTGTCTCTGCTGGTCTTGGAGAAATTCTAGAGGGTGTGAGCATCAAAAAATTCTTCCAAAAGATTTATGCCTCAGAATACTATTTCGATCATCACGAGGTCGCACGATTTCCGACCACCGTGATTAATGACACGGCTAAAACGCAATACTTATTTAGAATAAATAAAGGACTTGAAGAGACATCAGAAAACATAAATTTGTTTATGCCAGAGAGCGATCGCCCTATACCTTTTAGGAACATGCTTTACATTGGTGATGGGCTAACAGATGTGCCCTCAATGACTGTGGTAAAAAACTATGGAGGCTACGCGATTGCTGTACACAAATCTGACGACAAAAAAGCCGTAGAAGTATGCCAACAACTCCTTAACGCTAACAGAATAGATTTTTTTACGAAGGCCGATTACAGCCCTAAGTCAAAACTGGAACACCTTATCAAAAAGGTAATCAATTTGATGATAGCTCGAATAGATTTCGAGAAGGAAAAAATAACCTTTCATCCCGAGAACCTAAATGAATAGTTTACGTAAAAATTACTACGTATGCGTAGTGGTATTTTCCTTAATGGGTTGCGCAGGATATTCGAAGTTTCCTGAAGAAAGTCAGTCCATAGTGGACCAGACTACAACTCCCCGAGATATTTTGAATGCGAGAATTGTCAATCGCTCTGAAGGGAGTGACTACCCTTTCTTGACTGTTGGTAAATTTGTGGAACTTGCAGATAGATACCAATCTTGCCAGTGCACCAACGAGAGATTTGTCAGGAGGTGGGAAAAAACCGCGACTGGTTACCTTTTACACTCCTACTTTAACGAAAGCAGCCCTATCGAATTTATATGTGGGAGAGAGGGACATGACGCGGATTGTTTCATAAAAGAAATTGATCGGGGTAAGACAATCAGCCCCCTGAATGAAAGATTTGCTGCTGGATCCTCTTTAGTGAAATTTATCTATGATAAAGGTGTAAAATGTAATCAGTTTAAACCTTGTAAATAAATCTAGAGAAATTCCCAAGTGAAACTCGAAAAAATCAGAAAAACAAAAGTCGTGAAGAACATTTGGTCAACAGGAGTCGAGTATGGCTTTAAAAAATGACATAGATTCGGAAGAGACAAAAGAGTGGCTCGAAGCGCTACAAGCGGTGGTTGAGGTAGAAGGAAGTGAGAGAGCCCATTTTATCCTAGAACAATTGATTGATACCGCCAGGCGATCTGGTGTGAATCTACCTTATTCTGCGGAAACCGCCTATATCAACACCATTCCCCCTCAAAATGAAGCGTACACTCCCGGCGATCCAGCATTAGAGGTAAGGATAAGATCTATTAGCCGTTGGAACGCCTTGGCCATGGTGGTTCAAGCTAATAGGAAGAACAGCGAATTAGGTGGGCACATAGCCAGCTATGCTAGTGCTGCGACACTATACGATGTTGGATACAACCATTTTTGGCGTGCACCAAATGAATCTCACGAGGGCGATCTTGTTTTCTTTCAAGGTCACTCAGCTCCGGGTGTCTACGCTAGAGCATATCTTCTAGGACTAATCGATGAGAGTGAATTAAGTAATTTTAGACAAGAAGTGGGGGAAAATGGTCTATCTTCTTATCCACACCCCTGGTTAATGCCTAACTTTTGGCAATTTCCAACTGTCTCTATGGGGCTTGGTCCAATCATGGCAATTTACCAGGCACGTTTCATGCGCTACTTAGCGAACCGAAAATTATCCAATGGTCATGACAGAAAAGTCTGGGCGTTTATGGGTGATGGCGAAATGGATGAACCTGAGGCGTTCGGAGCTGCCGCTTTAGCCTCCCGAGAAAAATTAGACAACCTTATTTTCGTCGTAAACTGTAACCTTCAACGCTTAGACGGCCCAGTGAGAGGAAACGGAAAAATAATCCAAGAGTTAGAATCCGACTTCAGAGGAGCTGGCTGGAATGTCATCAAAGTCATTTGGGGATCTGCTTGGGATCCTCTTCTTGCAAAAGATAAAGATCAAAAACTTGTTTCTAGGATGGAAATGGCTGTAGACGGAGAGTATCAGGCCTACAAGGCTAATGACGGTGCTTTTGTGAGAGAACACTTTTTTGGCAAGGATCCGACGCTGAAGGCTATGGTTGCAAATATGAGCGACGAGGACATTTGGCGGCTCAATCGCGGGGGACACGATCCTCACAAGGTTTATGCTGCATATGCGAACGCTGTTAAGCATGAGGGCCAACCGACCGTGATCTTGTGTAAAACCGTCAAGGGTTATGGAATGGGAGAAGCCGGAGAAGGGAAGAATATCACGCATCAGCAAAAGAAAATGGGTGAAGAGGCACTGAAAATCTTCAGAGACAGATTCAATATACCGATCTCTGATGCCGACATAGCGGATGCTCCCTTCTATCGTCCACCTGAAAATAGTCCAGAAATGGTTTACCTACGAGAAAGAACAGAGGCTCTCGGAGGATTTCTCCCGAAAAGAAGAGCTAGGTCGACGCGCATAGAGATACCCGCAATTTCTATTTTTGATGGTATCCTCGGTGGCTCAGGCGACAGAGAACTGTCTACTACAATGGCATTCGTTAGGATTCTAAACTCTCTAACAAAGAACGAGCAGATTGGAGAAAAAATTGTTCCCATTGTTCCTGACGAGGCCAGGACGTTTGGAATGGAGGGCATGTTTCGTCAACTAGGTATTTACTCTGCCGTAGGCCAACTTTATGAACCTGTAGACCATGAGGAGCTTATGTACTATAGGGAGGATATCCAAGGCCAGATACTTGAAGAAGGGATAAATGAAGCAGGCGCTATGTGTTCTTGGATAGCGGCCGCCACTTCATATTCAAATCATGATTTGCCGATGATACCCTTCTATATATTTTATTCGATGTTCGGTTTTCAGAGAGTAGGAGATCTAGCTTGGGCAGCAGGCGATATGCAAGCGAGAGGATTTTTGCTAGGAGGCACTGCTGGGAGAACTACCTTAGCGGGAGAGGGATTACAGCATCAAGATGGCCACAGCCACTTAATGGCGTCCACTATCCCCAACTGTCTTAGTTATGATCCCACCTTTGGATATGAGCTAGCAACGATAATTCATAGCGGACTCAAAAGAATGTACCAAGACCAAGAAAATATATTCTTTTACATCACTGTAATGAATGAAAACTACCCTCATCCGGCCATTCCCGAAGGCCA
>CACDEI010000050.1 GCA_902551695.1 uncultured Pseudomonadota bacterium | reverse complement strand
AGGAGAATTCTCTCCATCCCAGTTCGCTTAGAAAATGATCTGAGTCCTTATTTGGAATCCTTTCAGAACTACTCAATACTTCGTACCAAATCCTATGGGGCGAAATTTCACCAAAGTGAAGATGGGGAGATAGTCTAGAAACATTTTTTCCGCTGGGAATATTACGACCCGTCTTATAATTGGCTATTCCACCTTTCAAAAACTCTTCTAGTCTTTGGTGAGCTCCATCTTCCCCAGGGTTCCAGGCTTTTGCGAGGGAATCGTACCATTTTACCTTTGGCTTAAGACTGAGTTTCGATAGGGTAATTCCCTTCTGGTTGTAATAGACAATCTCTCTAGGAGTACCACAGGGTCTTTCTGGCTGAGGAAATCTACTTAAACAACCTTTCCGAAAAAATGGAGTAAACACTCTGTAGGGTGTTCCGTCTTCTTTAACGGAAATGTGAGGCTCGAACAGTAGACTCCCGCTGTAACTCTTTGCGTATATTCCATCGTTTTTGAGCGCCGTTTTAATTCTGGCATCGCGACTCATAGCCTGCGGCTCGTAGCATCTATTCCAAAACACGTGTTTTGCGCCACTTTGCTCTATCACATTTTTTAAAACATCCAGCGCTTCTCCACGTGCGAAGCAGAGTTTGCCTTCCAGTTTTTTATTCAGTGCGGTCAAACTCTCATGCAACCACCACTTGCTGGCTCCCCCAATGGCCCACTTGTCCTCTGTAGATTCATCAAATATGTAAATCGGGAGGACAACCCCTACTTTGCTTGCCTCTAATAGGGCAAGGTTGTCGCTCACCCTCAAATCCTGTCTGAACCACACGATTGCAACTTTTGATTGCGGACTATTTTCATGTTCCGATAACTTCACTTGAATTCAGCTCCTTTTTCTCTCGTTTCTACATCGCCTAGAGCAATATTTGACGCCTTCCCAATTAAGCTTCCATTTTTTTCTCCAACAGAAGGGGCGTTGACAGATAGGACACATCTTTTGCGGCAAGTCGTGCTTCTTCACGCCATTCTATCCAAAAATACTTGGCTATCCCTGGCTATCTCTGCCTTCCTTACATCTGTCATTTTATCGTAGGTACGAAAAATCATAGACATCCTCTGATTGGTAGAAATTTTTTCCCTATTACGAGATATGAAATCCCAATATAGATAATTAAAAGGACACGCGTCTTCTCCAACCTTTTCTTTAACGTTATAAGCACAAGATTTACAGTAATCAGACATCTTATTGATATAGGCGCCACCCGCAGCATAGGGCTTGCTTGCTAAATAGCCCCCATCAGCAAACAAAGCCATACCAGTGACATTAGGCAACTCCACCCATTCATGAGCATCTGCGTATACCCCTAAGAACCAACTGTTAACATCAGTGGGTAAAACTCCGGATAAAAGGAGAAAATTACCCAGAACCATAAGTCTTTGGATATGGTGAGCATACGCATGTCTCTTGGTTTCAGAAATACATTGCTTTAAGCAATTCATCTCCGTATTTCCATCCCAAAAAAATTGTGGAAGGGATCTATCACATTCAAAGAAATTCGCCTCTGCATAATCCGGCATCTTGATCCAATAGACACCCCGTATGAACTCACGCCACCCTAAGATTTGTCTGACAAAACCTTCAACCGAGTTGAGCGGTGCTACACCCGCATTGAAAGAATCCTCTGCCATCTCAATGCACTCTAATGGCGTTAGCAAACCGTTATTGAGATACAAACCAATCTGCGAGTGGAACATCTCGTTTTCACCAGTCAACATTGCATCTTGGTAATCCCCAAAAGAGGGCAAACAGTTTTGTATAAAATGCTCCAGAACTTCTACCGCCTCCGTTCTGGTCACTGCAAAGTTAAACCCGTCAGCGTCACCGAAATTTTTCGCGAAAGTCTTCTTCACTAGCCGCACCACATCTTTGGTAATTTGGTCTTGTTCATGTCGAATTCTGGGTATGCTTTCGATACCAGCACGGGGGAATTTTCGATTTTCAGAATCTAAGTTCCATTTCCCCCCCACAGGTTTTCCCGATTCCATCAAGATTCCAAGCTTTTTCCTCATGCCTCTATAAAAAAACTCCATCCTTAGATTATTCTTATCTTTGGCAAAGGAATTAAACGCCCTCTCGTCACACAAAAACCTATCATCTTCTAGTATTTCAATTTCCACGCCCAACCTCCCAGACAATTGGCGCAATCTTAGTAGATTCTTGTAATCTCCTGGCTTAGTTATGACGACTCTCTCACAGCCGATTCTTTGTACCACCTGCTCCAGTTCCACTTCAAGGATACCGCTATTCTTTTTATCTTCAATTTTCAAGTATTCGACATTGAAGCCTTCTTCAACTAAATCAACAGCGAAGTGACGCATCGAGGAAAGTGAGTAGATAATTTTCTTTTTGTGATGGTTCTCCTGTGACCAATCTTGTGTGGGTTCTACAAATAGAATAGAGTCTTTTTTTGGGTTAGCCGCGCGAAGGCTTGAAACGGTTCGCGTCAAGTGTTCTGGCATTAATACTATGAGTCTGGACATTGGTGATTCGGCAAAAAGTAAAAAATCTGATACGTGGTGTGAACCCATATCGATCCGAAAATACTTTTCTAAATCGGTAGAATGGTGATCTTTCGGGGCAAAACAAGCGTAAGCTCACTCAATAGGGATTAAAGTACCGAAAATGACACTAAAAAACACTATTAAACTAGGAATATCTTTTTATATAGCCGGTGTCCTCCTCGGATGCTCCAATTCAAAGTTAGGAGAAGATTACTTGGACAGACAGCCTCACTTGAAACTTGAAGAGTTTTTCAACGGCGATGTGAAAGCTTGGGGTATTATTCAGGACAGGCAAGGAGCCGTCCTCTCTAGATTCACCGCTGATATCCAAGCTTCCTGGAATGGGAACCAAGGGCTTTTAGACGAGGTCTTTGTCTACCAAGAATCAGGCAAGCGTCAAAAGCGGCTTTGGAAAATAAATAAGATAAGCGACCGAGAATACGAAGGTGAGGCTAACGACATACTAGGACGCGCCTCCGGGAAGCGGTTCGGGAACGCAGTTTATTGGACTTATGACATGAATATCCCATTTAGAGGATCCGAGTACAAAGTTAAGTTTGAGGATTGGCTCTGGTCAATGGATGAAGGTATAGTTTTCAACCGCTCGTATATCAAGAAGTTTGGTTTCAAAGTCGCGGAAGTAACAATATTCATGCAAAAAGAAAAGTCAGAAGTAAAAGTCCAAGAAAAGCAGGCCCGTCTTCGAATAGCCCGTTAGCCGACCGTTTCTAGAAATTTAAGAATCTCTCTAGTAGTCTCTTTAGGTTTCTCACATTGTAACCAATGGCCGGCATCTTCAATCAATGTTTTGAATTTAAGGTCTAAAAACCAGGCATCCATTGCGTCAAACCACTCATTATTGAGTCCTCCGTACTTCAGCACATCGTCTTTTGCTCCCGATATAAAGGCTGCTGGTTGAGAGATCTTTTTAGCACTTAACTCCATAGTGTCCGAGCCATTTAATGGTATGGCTCTATACCAATTGATAGGTCCTCTTAGCCCTTCTTCCTTGAAAAAGTTCACGTAATAATTCAATTCACCTTCTGATAACCAACTTAGTTTTTGATTAGCAGGCGCCATAATATCTAATATAGAAGCTTCTTTAGGATGGTTAACTTGGTTTATCCATGCTCCGGACGACTCAGCACAAAGTGTGCTGTAGAAACGATGCAAACCTTCCTTAAGATTTTTCTCGATCTCTCGTTCTGGAATGCCTACTTGCTGAAAATATCTCATATACCAAAACCCGTTTTCAGTGCTGGGGTTCTCAATCCAACCGTTCCAGTCGTCCATCCTAGTATACGGCACAGACATACCCATCACTGCCCTACAAGTATCTTCATGTAACAACGCAGTATGCCAGGCAACCGGCGCCCCCCAATCCTGTCCTATTACAATAAATTCTGAATATCCCAATGCCCCAGCGATTCCTGCAACGTCCCCAGCAAGTTTCCTTATTGTATATTCTGTAATTTCCGCTGGAGCATCACTTGTGCCGTAACCACGCTGATCGGGAACCGCGACACGATAGCCAGCATCGATTATGGGTTGTATTTGATGCCTCCACAGAAAAGAGCATTGCGGAAAACCGTGGAGCAAAATGACTAACGGCCCCTCACCTTCCACTAAAGTATTAAGCTCAACGCCGTTCGTCTTAATACGTTCAAAATTCCAATCAAAAATAGCCGAATCCATTTAAGACTCCTTCTAGAACCAATTTTCCTGTTTGAGTTCAGATAGAGTATCGTCAAAGCTAGAAACAATAGCCTGGATATCACTCTCTACCATAGGTGTTGAGAGACAGGCGAGGCCACGCATCGAAATCTGCACGCCTCTATTAGCCAAGCCAATAAAAGTCAGCATACCCAAATCTGGATTAGCTCGCTCCACTGTACGGGCATCCCTTATCGGTTCACTTGTCCAGTGGATCATGAATAACGACCCAGTACCAGTCACCTGAGCCGGTGCGTCGTGTTTTAGAATCACTTGCGTAAGTCCGTCTCGAACCAATTGTCCCTGCTGATTGATCCTTGCGATTGCCGCTTCATCTAGTAATTGCATCCCCACTAAACCCGCTCGCATTGACACAGGATTAGCACTGTACGTACCCAAATTCGCGACTATCCCTCCATCTTGCGGAGCATTTAATCGACTCATAAATTCATTTTTACCCCCCACCGCTCCGATGGGAAACCCTCCCCCGATAATTTTCGCCATCGTCGTAATATCTGGAGTTACCCCCATGAATGCTTGAGTACCCCCCACAGCTTGACGTAATGAAATAACTTCATCGCAAATCATCACGATTCCAAAACGTTCTGTTTCTTTTCTTATGGTTTCTATGAATTCCGGTTCTGCAGGAATCATTCCCGCAGCACCCTGAATCGGCTCGACCAAAATAGCCGCCAATTCATGACCATACTTCCTAACAGCTTCTAGCACTGCCTCGGGATCGTTATATCGCATCAGTATGGCGTCTTTTGTCGCTGAATCAGGCAAGCCGGCCATTGCAGGTTTTGGAGTGGTAACTCGTTCCGCACTATCTGGGGCTGGCAAATCCTCATGTCCAACCAGAACACCATCTGTGGAACCATGATAACAACCTTCAAACAACCCTATCCGATTTCGCCCAGTATGAGCTCGAGCCACCCGAACAGCGACCATAACTGCCTCGCTTCCGGAACAGTTAAACACTACTTTTTGAACGCTAGGCACTCTGTTGCATAAATGTTCTGCTAACGAACTTTCATGGATGGGTGGAGCAGGATAGGAAGTTCCCTCAGCCATTTGAACTGTACCCGCGGATACGAGTTCAGGATGTCCGTGACCATGAATTTGAGCCGTATAATTTCCATGGAAATCAAGACGGCGATTACCATCTAAATCAATGGTCCAGGCACCTTCTCCGCTAGCGGTGTAAAAAGGGAAAGGTGGGTGTCTCAACAAACCACGAGATAAACCGCTAGGAATATATTTTGAGGCATTTAGAGAATGATCTTGGGACTTAGGATTCATTTTAATGTAATCCTTAAAGGCTTTGCTTTCCGATATATCCCGGGATGTAGTTGCATCTTTATATCTCATCTTCCCTCCCTAATCGCTTTAATTAAGTATGTCGAGTAAACACATATCTTTGCCCGATACCTTATCACAGAGAATGCACACCAACGCAACAATAAGGTTATCGTTGCTGATAAGGTTATCGTTGCTGATAAGGTTTCTCAGAGATGATATTTGAGGTGTCAAGCCTGCAGTGGAGGACTAGTAACCTAGCGTTAAACTGGAGAACTTAGATTCATGAGACTCTTTCCCTCAATTTTTTGGTAGCCTCTTCATCGATAGTTAAGGTTTCATCCTCGATATTTCCTGAGAATAACACGCCATAAACATCTCTCGCACGATCGATCGATACATAGCGTTCTAACACATCCTCAAGTACACGAGCCGGTTCACGACTCATCGGGTTTCCGTAGCCTCCACCAGACGCATCTTTCCCTTTCAGCCAGCTACCGGAGGTCAATTCGACCTCTCCCACGCTCGGTGCACGTTCTTCCTTTCCATCTTCGTCAATCAGGTGCATCTCACCCTTGTTTCCATCTAACCCACCTCGCACCCCTCTCGCAGGATTAACCTGTGCGTCTGCAGCAAATACCACCGTCATCGGATGATTACTCGGGCCATAGGTAATGATTGTTCCAGGTGCTCCCCGGTTATACCCTGCACCTTCCTCATCTTGGGTCAATCGTATCTCCCGAAGATGAATCGGATAGCTTAACTCATCAATCTCTATACTATCCCGATACATTAATCCAGCTACAACGGGGATACCGTATGTCAGCCACCCATCACATTCAGGGGAAGCTGGACCACCGTTATTTAGGAGGACAGGCTGATTAACATAGGGATGGTCATCATATCGGGCATCTTTACCAGAGATTACAGATGCACCCGCGCCCATACCTAGTCCCCCTTCAGCTAATCCGTAACCCTCACCCAGTTCAGATAAGGCAGCCTGGACATTATTTAACAATCTATCAGCTATATTGGTAGTAGCAACCGAACAACTGTGTGGGAATCGTGGTATCCCGATCGCAGCACCTTCCCGCATCTTCATCTTAATACATCGATAAGAACCTCCATTCCTAGGAATATCAGAAGGTAAGCAGTTATATACCCCTGCAACAGAACTACTGATCGAGCAGGCTTCCGATAGGTTCAATCCATTGTCCATGTTGTCAATGTTTGATGTTAGATCGATTTCTATTGAACCTTCTTTTGGATCGACCGTTAGCTTCACCCGAACGGGAATCCCATCCGGTAATATAGGTGGCATTGGGTCGTGGAAATTCTCTCGTTCAATCGTCGCGGCCGGGAGCTCACCTATTGCTTTGCGCATCCGCTTCTCACTGTAATCAAACCATTCAGTGACAAACTGCTTTATCGTCTCTTTTCCATACTTCTTCAAAATATCGTGAATCCGGTTCTCTCCCGTCCTCGCCGAACCCAACATTGACAAGAAGTCGCCATACCAAAAATCTGGAACCCGAATACGTCGTTGACACATTCGTACAATGTCATCATTCGTCTTGTGATCACGTTGTACTCTGACAGCCGGGAAGATTAATGCGCCTTCTTCATAGACATCTTTTGCCATCGCATGATATGTCGTCGGCAGAGAGTTCCCGATATCCGCCTGATGGGCTTTAGCGCATACATTGAATAAATGTTCGCCCTCCCAGAAGACCGGTACGATGATTGTGTGATCAGCTGGATGAGAGTTCCCGCTGTAAGGATCGTTGTGCAAATACGCATCACCATCAGCAATATCATCGTGGAACTCACACATCGCAGCAGATTGTAAATTTAATCCGTAAGTGTGTGCAGGCAATCCCT
>CACDEI010000049.1 GCA_902551695.1 uncultured Pseudomonadota bacterium | reverse complement strand
TTAAAAATCGGTGAAAAAACAATTATCCGTCGGGTGTACGAAAAATGCTTGCAAACGTCAGCTGAGAGAATTGTAGTTGCAACAGATGATTTGAGGATATTAGAGGAAGTTGAATCATTCGGAGGCCGAGCCTGCTTGACTAAAACTCGAATAAAGTCCGGCTCGGAAAGAGTTGCTGCTGCCATGGAAAAAACGGGGCTCCCTGATGAGGCGATTTTAGTTAATGTGCAAGGAGATGAGCCTTTTGTGTCCCCGAAAGTAATTGAACAGATTGCATCTGGTGTTTGCTGTCACAGAGAGTCAGTAAACACAGCGTGTGAGATAATCGATATCACCAGTAGTTTGAATCCTAACATCGTAAAAGTTGTTCGAGATTATCAAAAAAAAGCCTTATATTTTAGTCGTTCCAGAATCCCTTGGATTTCCCCAGACGAGCAGCTGAGCACCCCTACTAGATTTCTAAAACATATTGGTATTTATGGTTATTCGTTAGGTTTGTTAAAAAACTTTGTCGCCTCAAAGGCATCCTTGGCAGAACAATCTGAACGTCTCGAGCAGCTTCGTTTTTTGCATTTTGGGGTTCCGGTAATAGCTCACGATGCGGTCGATGTTTGTGGTATTGGAATAGATACGTTGGAAGACTATCAAGAAGCTTGTGCTAAATTTGAAAGATGATAAACAGAATGTTGTCCGTTGCTAATATCTCATCTGGCGCGATAAGTTATTCTGCCCTTAGAGAGATCATATGGTGTAAGCTCGACTGTCACCTCGTCACCTGTGAGAATGCGTATATAATTTTTGCGCATTTTCCCCGATATGTGTGCGGTGATAATATGCCCATTTTCAAGTTCAACCCTGAACATTGTGTTGGGTAAAGTCTCAACAATTTTACCCTGCATTTCGATATGTTCTTCTTTTGCCATTTTAGAGAAACCTTGTTTTATTTGAAGCCTAGCATTGTGCCTGAAACTTTGTTCCCGGGCAAAAAGGGCAAAACCTCCATACCGGCTAAAAAACCAAGTACTTTCAATGGCTGTTCCACGCACCTGGTGCTGTAGATTTATCAACATTCTGAGAAATTATTTTTTCAAACTGCTCCCTCTCAACTAACTTAGCTCCTAAGCGACTCAAGTGCGGGGAGGGGATTTGACAATCAATAACTAAGTATCCCCAGGCATGTAATTTGGCACATAGATCTACCAGAGCGACTTTAGACGCATTTGGTTGCTTGGAGAACATGGACTCCCCATAGAATACCCTCCCCACGCTTACTCCATAGAGCCCACCACAGAGTTCCCCATTTTGCCAGCATTCAACTGAGTGCGCGTGTCCAAGTTTATGCAGATCAGTGTATGCTTCAATCATAGTGGATGTAATCCAAGATTTGCCGGCTCTCTCCCCGCTAGTAGAGCAGTATTGCATGATTTTCTTAAAACACTTGTCGTAAGATAGGTCGAAGGGGTTTTTATTTATGGTTTTTTTGAGGCTTTTGCTAATCCTAATTTCGCTAGGCCTTATCACTGGTCTGACCTTGGGGCTCCACCACATTAATGGGCTTCCCTCTGAATACCAAGGAAAAATCCCTAGTTTGTAGGCTTCTAGTAGGTTTTTAACATTGAGTTTTCCGCCTATTGCGAGCAATCCATCGGGTTCACTGAGTGCCTGGTCGGTGGGCGGGAAAGACGAGGTGAATGCTTGTTCTCTTACGCAGTAAAAGCTGCTCCTGGTTGCCTTTGCATCATTCACCTTGAGTTGCCTTTGATACGGTTTAATGAGAATCGGGTTATGATGATTTGGATGTTATGTAGGCATCTATTGCTCGCGTCTCTTCATCCAAGAAATTAGCTATAGCGCTCTTGAAGTTTTTATCTGTAATCCAGTGGGCGGAATAGGTTTTAGTGGGGGCAAAGCCACGTTTTAATTTGTGTTCCCCTTGGGCGCCAGCATCAAGACACACGAGGCGGTTGTCGATGCAAAACTCAATAGTTCTGTAATAGCAAAGTTCAAAGTGGAGCATATTGTAATGCTCTGCGCAGCCCCAGTGTCTGCCATACAAGGTGTCCTCACCGAGGATAGCAAACGCCCCAGCAACATATTTTTTCTCTTTTTTTGCCAAAAAAAGTACAGGTTTCGCATCTGATGTATCTGAAAGAGCTGTGAAAAAATCTAAATTGAGCCTGGGCTCGCCCCATTTTTTATAAAAAGTAGAACAATAGAATCCAAAGAAGCTTTGCCATTGTTCTTCACTAATATCTTTGCCAACGGCGATCTCGTAGCAAAGACCGTTCTCCTTTGCGGCTGCTCTCTCTCTTCTTATCTCCTTACGTCGCTTAGATTTCAGAGTGGACAGGAAGTTTTCGAAGGAGTTAAAGCCTTCGTTGTACCAATGATATTGACATCCAATTCTAATCAGCAGTCCACTGCTTTCGAAAAGTTCTATTTCACTTTCTGCTGGGAAAAGGCTGTGCCAAGAGGAGATATTATTTTCGATACAAAGATTAGTTGTAGCTGAGATCAGTGTTTTCTTTGTAATATTTGTCTCTTCTTTTGAGGCCTTTGCTAATAACCTGGGACCAGATACGGGTGAAAATGGTGAAGCTGTCACGAGTTTCGGGTAATATTGACCTCCGGCTCTTTGGTAGGCATCAGCCCACGCCCAGTCGAACACAAACTCTCCGTAAGAATTGCTTCTAAGATACAGTGGCATGGCACCCAAGAGCTGTCCTTGACTGTTTCTCAGGGTCACGTGTCTGGGCTCCCAACCTTGAGGTCTCAAACAATTATGGCTCTCCAGGTTACGAAGAAAGCTATAGCTTACAAAGGGGTTTCCGTTAGTTAGCGAGTTCCATTCGGTTTTCGTCACATCTTCAAGCGAGGAATGAAACTTCAGAGTGGCTTTTGTTTTCTCGATACTGTTTGGATGGTCCATCTCTGATTTTGTTTTGTGCTAGGTTTTTCCCGATTCATGGTTGGGTGTTAGTATTGGAAAAGGAGTTACGCTACCAGAGCCACCGTCAGCCTTAGTAATTTTGCTTTGGCCCATTTTTTCAACCTCATCAATACGCACTACAGAATGCATGGGAATATAGGTCCTTGAAACATCGGCAAACTCCGATTTCAGGTTTTCTTCGGAAGGATCTACCACTACGCTCGTTTTTTCCCCGAAAACAATCTGCTCGATTTCTATGAATCCGAAGAGACCGCTCTGGTGCACTGTCTTGGCGTATATTTCATATATTTTGCCTTGGTTGTGGAAGGTAACTCGATAAATTTTGGTCGTTTCATTCATGTTAAATTAGGTATTTTCCGTCAATTAGTGAACACGGTGTTTTGTTAATAGCACTAAGTGCTAAACACAGAAAATATTAGCAGAAGTACGCTCGTTTGGCTTGTATATTCTGCTAATGGATTTCCAAATTGCTTAAGCACTAAGTATTACGTTGTAATTCGTCCTGAGATCATCTCAAATTTTTGACATGAAACCTCCCAAACAGTAGTTTCTAATGTGCTAGTAGGATTTATTGTTAGTTTGAGAAAAAAACTATTTTCGGTTATCTTACTAGCACTTAGTGGATAAATTAAAGAAAAAGAATTAAATTTAAAACACCCATGTCCCAGGCAGTGAGAAAACGCAGTGAGCGGCCCAGCCGGTTTACGGGTGGAGTGATTTATCGACTCAAAGAAGGGGTGATGATCACTTTGGGTGGTGTTGCGATGTTTCTATTGGTAAGTCTCTTAACCTACCACCCAGCAGATAATGCTTGGTCTCAAGCTGGTGAAAATCTTGGTTACCACAATTTGGGTGGCGCAGTGGGAGCCTGGTTTTCAGATTTCAGTCTTTATTTCTTCGGACATTTAGCTTTTCTATTTCCCGTTAGTGTTGGTTATCTCGGATGGCTCACTTTTAAAGAAGGTTTGGAAGGATTTTTTTTAAACAGGTATCATGCGCTAGTTCGATTTGTTGGTTTAATTTTGGCGGTTTTCAATGGAAGCGGCCTACTTTGGGTTAGGGGTGGCGGTGTTTTAGCGCTTGAGCCTAGGTCTTCCGGGGGAATACTAGGAGATTTGTACGGAACGCTCGTATCAAGCGGATTCGGAGAAGTAGGGGGAGTTGTATTGATGCTGGCAGGTTTTCTTGCCGGGATGACATTGCTCACAGGGTTGTCTTGGCTAAATCTAATGGACAAAAGCGGCACCCTTACATTAGCGTTTTATAGGTATGTAAAATATCAATCTTTGGTGGCTTTTGATTATTTTTACGATTACGTAAAAGGCCGCGCGGCAAGGAAAGAGAGGGTAGCAGTTGTTAGGCAGGATGCCCTGAAACGCGAACGGCAGAAACCACCGGAAATAAGCATAACCTCTGCTGAGATTGCCGTCAGTGAGCGAGCCAAGCTGGAGAATCAAGAATCTCTCTTCGGGAAAGAGAAAAATGATCAATTACCGGAGTTAAGTCTGCTTGATCGAAGGGATAGGAGAGATAGTGGCTACTCACAAGATTCGCTTACCGCCATGTCGAGACAGGTAGAACTGAAACTCGATGATTTTGGTATAGAAGTAAAAGTTGTTTCGGTGCAGCCCGGACCAGTGATAACTCGTTTTGAACTAGAGCCGGCTGCTGGGGTTAAGGCGAGTCGTATAACCAACTTATCAAAAGATTTAGCTAGAGCCCTCTCTGCTATAAGTGTGAGGGTAGTTGAAGTTATTCCTGGTAAAACCACAATAGGGTTAGAAATTCCAAATCAAAAGCGGGCCACTGTTTTTCTAAGCGATATTTTGAAATCTGATGTGTATGAGAGCTTACAATCAAAATTGACTATCGCTCTTGGAGAGGGTATCTCGGGCCAGCCAGTGGTAGCAGACCTTTCTAAGATGCCACACCTGTTAGCTGCCGGAACAACAGGTTCTGGTAAATCAGTGGCTTTGAATGCCATTATTCTTAGCTTGCTTTATAAATCTACGCCTAAAGAGGTGCGGTTTATCTTGATCGATCCAAAAATGTTGGAATTATCGGTCTATGAGGGAATACCTTCACTTCTAGCACCTGTGGTTACAGATATGAAAGATGCAGCAAACGCTTTGCGTTGGTGTGTTGCTGAGATGGAAAAGCGTTACCGATTAATGGCCGCCCTAGGGGTTCGTAATATTTCAGGATATAACCGCAAAGTAAAAGATGCCGAAAAGCGTGGGGAGCCTCTGGAGAATCCACTTCTCGTTGAAGGTGGGCTTAGTGAAGAATTGCAAGTTCTACCAAGAGTCGTCGTTATTATAGACGAGCTTGCAGATTTAATGATGGTGGTTGGAAAGAAAGTGGAAGACTTGATAGCTAGGTTGGCTCAAAAAGCTAGAGCTTCTGGAATCCATCTGATTTTAGCAACCCAGAGGCCTTCTGTAGATGTAATTACTGGATTGATTAAGGCGAACATACCAAGTCGAATAGCCTTTCAAGTTTCGTCAAGAGTAGATTCTAGGACAATTCTCGATCAAATGGGTGCTGAACACTTGTTGGGTCACGGGGATATGCTCTATCTTCCGCCTGGTACGAGTATCCCCACGAGGGTTCATGGTGCATTTGTCTCCGATGATGAGGTGCACAAAGTTGTCGATAGATTGAAAAAATCTGGCGAACCAGAGTACGAAGATTCAGTCTTAAATGGAGACCTAAGTGAGCTATCGGGAACGACGATGGGCGACCTAGATTTAGACCCGGAACAAGATGAACTCTACGATCAGGCTGTTCAAATTGTCCTGGATACCAGAAAAGCATCTGTATCGGGAATACAACGACGGTTAAAAATCGGGTATAACCGAGCCGCTAGAATGGTGGAATCAATGGAGGCAGCAGGTTTAGTAGGCGAGTTGCAAGCGAGTGGCACTCGTGAAGTGTTGATTCCTCCTGCCAGTGATTGATGAATTACATATTAACTTTAGTATTCCTGATCATCTGTGATGAAATTTCCGCATCTCAGAAATTCTTCGATTACCTAAATGGTATTGAATCACTTGAAGCAAATTTTCTGCAGGAAATCACCGATCAAGATGGAGTTGTGCTGGAGACTTCGCAAGGATTCCTAAAGATTAAAAAACCGAACAAGTATAGATGGGCATATTTTTCTCCCATGGAGCAGGAAATTGTTAGCAACGGAGATAAAATTTGGATTCATGATCCTGAGTTGGAACAGGTTGTGGTACGAGACACTCTTGACTCAGATCCTAATATGTTGGACTTTATTTTTGAGGACCCGAGAGTTATAGCCAAGACTTATTCTATTGAGCCTTTATTGGACGAGAGTGATTCAGTAGAGAAATTTTTACTAACTCATCTAAAGGAAGCGTCAGCAATCTTCGAGAAGGCATATGTGAGCTTTTACAATAGGATCATAGAAGAGGTTCATGTAATAACTGGGGCAGATCGTACTTTAAAAATTCGACTAAAAGAGGTAAGGAAAAATACCGAAATTAGAGCGCAGGAGTTTGAATTTGTCCCTAACAAGGACACTGATGTTGTAAGGGTACTCACTCATCAATAGAGCGGAATTCAGATCGCTCAGGGAGGGAAAATTTAGGAAAAATGTTGGATATCAGAAAACTTCGTACTGACTTAAAAACCACTACAACCGAATTGGAGCGGCGTGGTTTCATCTTTGATGCGGCAAAGTGGGAAGACTTAGAAGGTCGGCGAAAAGAGCTTCAAGTGGAATTAGAGAGGGTTCAAGGTTCTAGAAATAAAAAGAGTAAGGAAATAGGCGTTGCGAAATCGGCGGGCGTTGATATAGGAGAGATGCTTTCTTCGGTAGAAAATCTTTCAGATTCATTAAAAGATTTGAATGAAAAGCTTGATGTGGTACAAGATTCTCTGAATGACTTTCTTATGCGAATTCCAAATTCTCCAGATTCCTCTGTTCCTGCTGGAAATTCAGAAAAAGAGAACCTTCAGGTTAGGACGTTTGGGGCTGAACCTTCTTTCAATTTTAAGATAAAAGATCATGTTGAAATCGGCGAGGGTTTGGGACAGATTGACTTCAATTCGGCTGCTAAACTTTCCGGTGCTAGATTTGTGGTGCTGACAGGTCCGATAGCGAGACTTCAGCGCGCTTTAATACAATTTATGATGGATGTTCACGTTAGTGAACATTGCTACCGAGAGATTTATGTACCGTTTTTGGTAAACGAACAGACTATGAGAGGGACTGGCCAATTGCCAAAGTTTTCCGATGATTTATTTTTGGTCAACCTTCAGGAGCTTTTTCTCATTCCGACTGCGGAAGTGCCTGTTACTGGTCTGGTGCGAGACATGATTTTGGGAAAAGACGATTTGCCCATGAAATATGTTTGTCATTCACCTTGCTTTAGAAGCGAAGCCGGTTCATACGGCAAGGATACCCGTGGAATGATTAGGCAGCACCAATTTGAGAAGGTTGAGTTGGTTCAGATTGTCAAACCGGAAGAGTCAGGACAGGCCTTAGAAGAGTTAACTAAGAATGCGGAGGTTATTCTTCAGCGCCTAGAGCTGCCATATCGAGTGGTGGAACTGTGTGCAGGAGATTTAGGGTTCTCAGCATCGAAGACCTACGATTTAGAGGTATGGCTACCCTATCAGCAAACTTATCGGGAAATATCGTCTTGTAGTAATTTTAAAGATTTCCAGGCTAGACGTTTGAAAGCGAGGTGGAGGAACACAGAAGGGAAATTAGAGTTTCTACACACTATCAACGGTTCGGGTGTAGCGGCAGGACGGGCCTTAGTAGCGATTTTAGAAAACTACCAACAAGAAGATGGAAGTGTGGCAATTCCGACGGTGCTACAGCCTTACATGGGTGGGAAAAAAACTATTTCTCACTTGTA
>CACDEI010000048.1 GCA_902551695.1 uncultured Pseudomonadota bacterium | reverse complement strand
GATAGGATTTAGAAAGAATTTTGACAGGTTTGCCTCTTACGCCACTGACAATCCCGATGCGGTAATCGGCATGGGGAA
Organism: uncultured Pseudomonadota bacterium; assembly: GCA_902551695.1. Lineage (GTDB taxonomy): Bacteria > Pseudomonadota > Gammaproteobacteria > TMED69. The sequence goes on along the minus strand of CACDEI010000048.1, from coordinate 8,125 downwards.
CCTTGCATACTCGGACGTATTTACCTTCCATAGGATGACGTCTAAATTTGTCTATTACCCTGGCTAGGTCCTCGCTGTGTTGGACTGCAGATTTACCTTTCTTGCCAGGTATTCCTATAGGATTATGAAAATGTTCATTTATAAGTTCCTGACGTTTAACCTTATCAGTCAATAGAGGTAGGATGTGAGTTCTTGTTATGAAGTCATCGGTTTGGGTATATCCCCGGTTTTCTTGTACACCAGTCTTTTTAGCCATTTGTTCCCCCTTTTTCTCGAGTTAACAACAAGGAAAGTCACCTAACCTAGTGCTAGTAAATCAGCATGTCTACGCGACGTCCTACAGTCCCTAACTATGACCGTACCAGACATTTGTAAATAGTAAAGTGTTTTTTATTAATAGGTATCTAAATGACTAACTTAGGTTAGGTGATTGTTAGGAACTTGAGGACTTCTCTATAAATTCCATTGCCAGCGAAGGTGGTCTGGCGATTATGGCTTTCCCTTTGATAATGACTACGGGTCTTTGTAATAGATCTGGAGCTGCCGCTAAGGCTTCAGCTATTCGTTTATGTTTGTTGGATTGGCTGACATTTGTTGGTTCATCATTAAAGCTCTGTCTCATTAAACTCTCTGGATTTTCCAGCTCTAGTATTGAGAGTAAATTGAGAATTTCTTCTGCAGAGAGGGGGTGGGTGAGATAATTTCTCAGTGTAAATTTAACACCTACGGTTCTCACGATGCTTAATAGTTCTCTAGACTTTGAGCAGTCGGGGTTGTATAAAATTGTGTTCTCCATGCTGATAGATTATGTTCTGGCTGAAGAAAACTCAAATCTCAATTGTTTGGAGGCAAAACAGGTTGAGGGAATTAATAAATAGAGTCTTGGGCATTAAGAGCGCGCCTATTTTAGAGGCAAAGTACTACAAGCAGCGTAGTGTTTTTAAACCAAAAAATCTTCTTCGAGAGGCAAGAAGACAACTGGGCGTATCTCTTGGTTCGGTCCCCGACTTCGTCGTGTTAGACCCTGATGGTGATATTTTAGATTATTTGGCTAAAGCAGACGAGGCTACTTTAAATCCTTTTTGGGCATGTTACCACACGAAGCTATACGAGTTTAAGTTGGGCGGGTCTAAGCTGGGTATCATTGGCCGAGCAGTGGGGGGATCGTTTGCTGTGCTGCTAGCCGAGCAACTTTTCGCTTCAGGATGCAAATTGATTATCAACATTACGTCAGCTGGCAAGATCGAAGACAATTTGAAAACGCCGAGTTATATTTTAGTAGACAAGGCGTTGCGGGATGAGGGAACCAGTCATCATTACCTGCCCCCTGCCGATTTTGTCTCTATAAGATCTGAGTTGCGTTCTCTTTTTTCGTTAGTTAGCCATAGGAAAGAGTTGCGAGTGAGAGTTGGGTCCGTCTGGACAACAGATGCACCCTACAGGGAGACAGCTGGCGCAATAGAATCAGCAAAAAGACGGGGTCTGTTGGCGGTCGAAATGGAAACAGCTTCTCTATATGCGTTCGCGGAGGCCACATCTAATTTTGTGGTTTCATTTGCGTTGGTGACAAATGAAATGGCTCAGAAGGAGGAAGACTTTGAGAAAGGCGTTTCTGGTGGTGCCATAAACGCTCTAGAACTCATCGAAGAAACGGTTGGCGTACTTAAAAAGGTTTTCTATTGAGCCGATGCCGCTTGAAGTTGCAGAAGGCTTTCTAAGGTAGCATTGGGCTCTGGTCTTGAGGTGTAGTCTGGATCTGCTTCAACGTCGAAAATTGTGCCGCCTTTTTCTACGATGATTCTAGAAGGAATCGGTAAGGTCCAACTCTCATCTCCATTTGTTTGGGCGAGGTTGATTTTGAATCCTTCATAAATTGATTTGATATTGGGTGGTATTTGGAAACGCAATCCTAGTTCAGCAGCATAGGTGTTTCCAGGGTCACTTAGGATGTCGAATCCCAAAGAATGCGACGTTACCATTTGAGAATTGAATGAGACTTTTTGAGGACTAAGCGCTAGCAAAACCGTGTTTGTTTTTTCTATCTGTCCCCAGATTTCTTGCAGAGCTTCCAGCTCCGCGTTGCAATAGGGTCACCAGTGACCACGAAATATGGTGATCACTAAATTTTTTTCTGCCAACAGTTCGTTTGAAGCAATTTCAATACCGTCTTGGTTCCTTAACTTGAAAGCTGGTAGAAGGCTGTTGGGTTTAATTACACCATTAAGGATACCTGACTGGCGTAGTTGATTCGTGGCTCCAAGCATCTCAGAGAGAGTTTTCGGGGGAATATTTTCTGCTGCCTGACGCTTCATTGCGTCTAGTTTTTGTTTTAAGCTCATTATGATTGTTTCTCCCCAAGAGGTGGTACTAGCCGGCTTTGGTTGTAGCCGGCTAGCGTTTATTACCTAGTTTATGGCAGTTAGTTTAATAAACTGAGAGCATCCTCGAAATACTTAGTTGCTAATTGAGCATTTGAATGCTCATTTTCAATACCCAAGTCGCGCAGTTTGGTTACCTCGTTTTTGACTGTTTCGGAAACGTTAGACATCTTTAGTTTCTCATTGACAGCTTTGATTTTGTCGCTCATACAGCCGGCGTGACTGGCCGAAGTGAATGCGAGTAATAGCAGGGTAAGATATAGTTTTTTCATTTTTTAAGACTCCAGTTTTGATGTTTTCGTTCTCAAATACTACGTCAGAACTCTTGAAACCTATCAACATTTTTCTACTTTTGCTAGAAATCTTTAGAACTATGGCGTTCTTTTAATTGTTCTTCATCAGGCCCCCACGTTTTATTCACTCTACGGCCTCTCAAGACAGCTGGTCTTTTTTCTATTTCTTTTGCCCATCTGACAACGTTTTTGTAGGATGCGACGTCGAGAAACTCTGCGGCTTCGTAAATATTGTGCAATACAAGATAACCATACCATGGATAAGTGGCGATATCAGCGATAGTGTAATCGTTTCCGCAAAGATATTTTCTGTCGGATAGGTTTCTATTAAGTACATCTAACTGGCGCTTTACTTCCATACTAAATCTATTGATTGGGTATTCGTATTTTTCGGGGGCATATGCATAGAAATGACCGAAACCTCCGCCTAGATACGGTGCACTGCCCATTTGCCAAAAAAGCCACGATAGACACTCAGCCATTTTGTCTTGTGCTTTAGGGTAAAAGTGTCCGAATTTTTCTCCTAGATAGAGTAGAATTGCGCCAGATTCGAAAACTCGCACATTTGGGGAAACACTCCGATCTAATAGAGCAGGAATTTTAGAATTTGGATTTATTTCCACAAATCCGCTACCGAATTGTTGTCCTTCGCTTATATCGATCAAAAAAGCATCATATTCTGCGTCACTCACACCTAGCTCTAATAGCTCTTCAAGCATTATTGTGACTTTGACACCGTTTGGGGTGCCTAAAGAATGTAATTGCAGAGGATGTTTCCCCGTAGGAAGCTCCTGATCATGGGTTGCACCGGCTATGGGTCTATTTATATTTGCAAATTTTCCACCACTCTCGGTATCCCATCTCCAAACTTTTGGCGGCGTGTAAGTTTTGTCTTCACTCAATTTGCTGTTCTCCTTTAGAGCTTTTTAATAACCTGTTTACTGAATCCTTCTCTAGCGGCTCCATTTTCGCAATTAGGATGTTATCTTACCAGATTGCATTTTCCTAATACTAAGTATCAAACATTATGTTGAGCTTGATTGCAAAAGTCTTTGTAGGTGAAAGTCAGTTAAGTTCAATCTGTGAAAGGGTCGTGTTCTCAATAATTTCGGGGTTGGTCATGCCTCGGCAATTATCACAACTACTGCAACTCTCGGCCTTAATTCATTGAGGTAATAACTTAATATTATTTTAGAATCTTAAAGTCTGGTTGAGAGCTAGTAGATATAAGTTTTGTAAGAAATGAACTAAATGTCTTTTGCAGGAGCTTCAAATCTGCGATATTTTTAGTTTAGCAGTTATTGTTTAGATCCCGGATTTTTCTGGGGTTAGATGCATTAAAAGGGGGGCAATAATGGGAGGTCAAATTAAAGTAGAACCTTTGAATGTGGTTTTTGGCGCTCGAGTTTCAGGCGTTAAGTTATCCTCTATATCAGATACCGATTTTGAGGAACTGTACCAAGCTTGGTTAGAGTATGGTTTGCTTATCTGTGAGGCTCAATTTTTAAGTCATTGTGAGCAAATAGAGTTTGCGCGAAGATTCGGGGAGCTGGAATTTGAATTGGCCGCTCTAAGTAACGTGTTAGAGGATGGGAAGTTACGTTGTGACGATGGTTCCGATGATGTGATGAATATTTTGAAAGGTAATATGGACTGGCATCACGATAGCACCTATATGCCGATTCAGGCTAAAGGGGCCGTTTTTTCAGCAGAAATCGTACCTTCTGAAGGTGGGGAGACCGGGTTTGCTGATATGCGGGCAGCCTACAGTGCGTTGGATCCTAAAATTCAAAAGAAATTGATGGGTCTCAGGGCATACCACTCTCTGCACTATAGCCAAAAAAAATTAGGTTATGCCAGTCAGAGTTTAAAGGGAAAAGGCATTAATGATGATGGTGATCTCGATGGTTACGGGTTCCATGACGGACCCGTATCAATTAGACCGCTGGTCAAAGAACATCCCGAGACTGGGTGTCCGAATCTTATAATTGGACGACATGCTTACAATGTAATTGGGCTATCTGAAAAGGAATCGTCTGAGCTCCTTGAATATCTGAAAGTTTTTTCTTGTAGACCTCCCAGGGTTTATCATCATCAGTGGCAACCCGGGGACACAGTGGTTTGGGATAACCGTAGACTTATGCATCAAGCTACACCTTGGCCAACTGATCAGGCAAGAGTAATGTGGCACAGTAGGATAGCCGGAGACCCTGAAACCGAATCCGCTCTATACGATTGACTCAGCGGTATTCTGGATTGCTAGATTAGTACTTCATTGTAGATCCAATTATTTCTCCAGCCGATAATGAAACAATGACGCAATAGGATCGCAGCGTTTCAATATTGCCTCTTGTTCATCGAGGCGCATTATCCTTTTCCACTCAGAGTCTTGTTTTATATCGCCATTAAATTTGGTGATCATTCTATTACCAATAATATGATGGGGCTCCTTTGGTGGGGACAAGACATTTTCTTCGTCTAGGTCTAGAAATTTAAAAATCCTTTTCATTTCAGAACGTGGCTGGAGGGAAAGATTCTCGTAAAAAACAGGGAGGTATTTACAGTTATCAACTCCGGTAAAGGATTGTAAGACTGTTCCGTGGAAACCTTTCCACATTTCTGAGCCCAAGGTGGAGTGATTCTCAATCTTTGGAAAATTCCGCCGTAGAGATGTTATGTACGCCCTGGGATCCCGAATAAGATGAATCACCCTGATCCTGTCGGAAACTATATGTTTAATGCAAAGACAGCGATTGATATCTTTGGTTCCATCTATGAATACTTTTTTTCTGTGAAAGGATGTTGTCTCTGCATGGAATGCCTTGACTGATTTTCTAAAGCTTCTACTTTTTTGTGGAAAAAAATTCCAAATTGAAAAGAATTTCTGAAAATGCTCATTAAGTCTATTTATTCTCTCTATAGCACTAAGCGATAAATCGGGCAAAAGTGGAGCTATGTGTTCGGAGCGTGGGTAGTTGTACTGCCTTTGGGTGTCTTCTATACGTCTCCAAAAAGTACAACCCTTAACCAACGACCCACAGGAACAAGAAAAATCTTCGGTTTTTCTTGTTGGTATAGTATCGCCTAGGGAAATAATTTTAGAATGATTATTCAGCAAAATTGCTAAGAGAGAAGCACCGTGGAAGGAAGGACTTAATACAAAATTAAATTGTTTTGGAAGGTTTCGCTTATCCACTCTATTTAACCCGCTAAAAAATGGCCCGATTTTTTGGCCAGGTATAATTATAGTTAGGTGCACAAGTTATTGTGATGTTAGCTAGCCTCGGAAGGTGGTCCCAAAGAGCGTGAGTCCAAGATTCAAAATGATAACAAAATTCTCTAATATCTTGTTGGGAAACCGAGTGTTTCGCTCCAGCGTTCTCAAGATTTTTTACCTCCTGATTCCATCTGTTATTCACGATGTGTTCGAAATTGTCTTGTTTTATAAAGATCATAAAGTCCAAAGTTTCCCAAATGGTTTGGTATTTGATTGATTCTTCTCTTGTCCAGGATTTCCAAAGACCTTCAGGATCATTCTTTTTTTCCCATGAAGTTTTTGGCGATTTTATGAGAAAGGAGGGCTGCGCACCTATGCACCACCCTTCAATAAGAATAATTCGGGGGGAAGGTGAGCAGGTTCTCCATTTTTCTTTGGGTAAGAGATCGTCGGATAATTTTGAGAAGATAGGAATTTTTACTTTACTAGTCAGATTTGTCTTACTTAAGTTTGCGAGAATTTCCCTCAATAAATCCACATCATGAGTTCCAGGCACTCCTCTTGTAAACGCTAGAGGATGTATGTGGACAGCTAATTCTCTTCTTTTCGCTTTCGATAAATAAAAGTCATCTAGAGATAAGACGCAGCAAGAAACTTTTTCAAGTATTAGTAATTCTTCTAATTTCTCGCTTAGCGTTGTTTTGCCAGATCCTTGACCTCCACTTAGGCCAACTATAAAGGGTTCACTGTTTCCTTCACTTTTTTCTATTATTAGTTTGTGTAGTTTTGCGGCGATAGATTCTATTTTCATGAGATTTAATTCTAACAGTTTATGTTAGGGTTGATGTAATGTTGTTTTTTAACCAAATAAATATTTAAGAGGCGTAGTGTAGTGTGGCAGTATAATGGTACAACAAGACCGGATTTCGCTGAAGTGCCCAGCAAGGGCCAAGAATCAGTGTGGGATTATCCTCGACCACCAAGCTTGCGACGATTGGATGTAAAAATCGAGGTCAAATATGACGGTGCAGTACTAGCCAATTCGAGAGAAGCGCTGTGTGTTTCCGAGACTGCGTCTCCCCCGGTTTTTTACATATCCTTTGCTAATGTGGTCTTTGAATTGCTTTGTAAAGCACCCGGTAGTTCCTTTTGTGAGTGGAAGGGGAAGGCAAGTTATTGGGGTATAAAAAGTAATTTGAATCGCTCCGATTCGGTGGCGTGGAGTTACGAGGAGCCTCTGCAGTCCTATGAAAAATTGAAAGATCATATGGCCTTCTATCCAGGCAAAGTGGACTGCTATCTTGAAGGTGAGCAAGTAGCCCCGCAACCAGGTGGTTTTTACGGAGGATGGATGACAACAAAAATCTGTGGGCCGGTAAAAGGTGGCCCTGGTACTGAATGGTGGTAAAACTCATAATGGCTAAAAGTTGTATTCAAATAATGAATTGCGGGTAATTACAGAAAGCATTGGTATAGTGAATCCCGCTCAAGATAACATTTCTGTGAAAGTTAACTGAAGGATTTCAAAATTATGGCAATAAATAAAAATAGGCAATGGCTACTAAAATCTAGGCCGGAAGGAATGATATCGCCAGACCAGTTCCAACTGACTGAGTCTGCAGTACCTACTATAAACGAAGGAGAAGTGCTTGCTAAAGTTTTGTTGCTTTCTTTTGATCCGACCCAAAGGGCTTGGATGTCAATGGATACATATATACCAGCCGTGAACCTGGGGGAACCCATGAGAGCTGGAGGAATAGCACAAGTGATAGAGTCTCGAAACTCCAAGTTCAAGCCTGGTGATTTAGTCAACTCTTTCTGTGGATGGCAAGAATATGTTGTCTTTCAACCTGACAAACCTGAATTTGTTCCTGTTACTCGTATTCCTGGGCACCTAGACCCGAAATTGATTTTGGCTTTGTCTCTGACTGGGCTGACTGCGTATTTTGGAATGTTGGAAATCGGTTGTCCCAAGCGAGGGGAAACTGTATTGATCAGCGGTGCTGCGGGTGCTACAGGTTCTGTGGCGGGTCAAATAGCAAAACTAAAAGGTTGCAAAGTGGTAGGTATCGCGGGTGGAGAGGAGAAATGTAAATGGTTAAAAGAAATTGGGAAATTTGATTTTGCTATAGACTATAAAAACCAAGATATTGGACAAGAATTGGATCGAGTTTGTCCAGAGGGTGTTGATGTTTACTTCGATAATGTAGGAGGACCAATAACTGACGAGGTCCTCT
>CACDEI010000047.1 GCA_902551695.1 uncultured Pseudomonadota bacterium | reverse complement strand
TCCGGTAGCAACCCAAACAAAAATCACCTGATTCATTGAGCACACAAACACTAATACAGGGGCTTTTAATTTCCATTATTTGAAACTCAACACATTTTAGTTTCTGAGAGCTCTAAAAGATAATCAATTCCTTTTAAAGCCCGACTTCCGTACCAAGAGAGTTTTTCACCATCTACCAAAAAAGTGGGACGGCAGTCACCGCTAGCATCATAGATTTCGGTAATATGTTTTTCTTTAAAGGGATAAGGTTCACTACTAAGCAGACATAAATCAAAGTCTAAAAGAGAGAGATCGTCTGGACTGAGAGCTGGATAGCGCTTTTCAGTTTGGGAAGGGACAGTCTCCCAGTTTATTAGATTAAGCATTTTTGAAATATAGGTTTCACTGGAAATGGTCATCCACGGTTCACGCCATATTAAATATAAAACTTTCCGACGCACAAACTGACTAGATTTAGTTCTTAACGTTTTGAGCTTCTTTTTAAATTCAACAGCGAGATGATTCGCCCTCTCTTCACAAGAAAAAATGTAGGCCAATAGATCGAATAACTCTAAATTATCCTCAGGTTTAGCAGGATGTGTAACTATTATTTCCACTTCACGGCCTTTCAGAGCTTCGAATAATTCGGATTTATTTTCATCAATATTGAGTATGACATGAGTAGGATTTACGGATAATATTTTATCCACATTAACTGTCTTCGTACCACCAACTCTTTTCACGGATGACACTTCGTTTTCGGGGTGTATGCAGAAAGGAGTTCTTCCTACTACAGATTCTTTAAGACCTAGATCAAAGAGCAGTTCAGTAATGCTAGGTACAAGTGATACAATTCTAGGAACATCTACTGCTTTCTTGTGGGGGTGATCACTTGCATCTAAAATCATTAGTTTAACCTAATCACATGCTTCGGCGATATTCCCCGCCCACGTTATATAACGTTTGAGAAATTTGACCGAGAGACGCAAATTTTACCGCCTCCATGAGCGCAGCAAAACAATTCTCTCTTTTTCTGGCAGTATCCGACAAGGCGCGCAATACTTCTGTATCTCCAGCTGCCCCTATATTTTGGAAATTGCGTAGATTTTTTATCTGCATTTCCTTTTCTTCTTCAGTAGACCGCATAAGTTCTAATTCAGTCACCACATCTTCCTGTCCTTCTTTAGGCAAGAAAGTGTTTACTCCAATTAACGGTAAGCTGCCATCGTGCTTTTTATGTTCGTAATACATACTCTCATCTTGAATTTTCGAGCGTTGATACATGGTATCCATAGCACCTAGCACACCGCCTCTTTCTGAAATATTTTCAAACTCTTTATATACCGCTTCCTCTACTAAATCAGTAAGTTCATTGACTATGAAGGAACCTTGCCAGGGGTTTTCGCAGAAGTTTAAGCCCAACTCCCGATTAATTATTAACTGGATTGCCACAGCACGACGCACTGATTCTTCTGTCGGTGTGGTTATCGCTTCATCATATGCGTTGGTATGAAGGCTGTTGCAGTTATCGAACAACGCATATAAAGCCTGAAGAGTTGTTCGTATATCGTTAAAACTAATCTCTTGGGCATGCAGGCTTCGGCCTGAAGTCTGAATATGATACTTCATCATTTGACTTCTGGGACTGGCGCCATAGCGTTCCTTCATGGCTCTTGCCCAAATTCTTCGAGCTACCCTACCTATTACTGTGTATTCGGGATCCATCCCGTTTGAAAAGAAAAAGCTAAGGTTAGGAGCAAAATCATCAATTTTCATTCCTCTAGCTAAGTAATACTCGACGATCGTAAAACCGTTTGAAAGGGTAAATGCTAGCTGTGAAATAGGGTTAGCTCCTGCTTCTGCTATATGGTATCCACTGATTGACACACTGTAGAAATTCCTCACACTATTTTGGACAAAATATTCTTGAACGTCGCCCATCATCTTGAGTGCGAATTCTGTTGAAAAGATACACGTATTTTGAGCTTGATCCTCTTTCAAAATATCTGCTTGTACAGTTCCCCTTACAGTCTTCAGGGTGTCTTTTTTAATTTTACTATAGGTCTCTTTATCTACCACTTGGTCTCCGGATAGACCAAGTAGGCCCAGGCCTAGACCATCGTTTTGCGGAGGTAAGTCTCCACCATATTCTGGCCTGGTTTTTCCTTCGAATATTTTTTTTATTTTTTTCTGAGCATCATTCCATTTGCCTTCATTTCGAAGATAGCGCTCTATCTGTTGGTCGATAGCGGCATTCATAAAAAACGCTAAAATAATTGGGGCAGGTCCATTAATGGTCATTGACACAGAGGTGGTCGGTGCACAAAGGTCGAAACCAGAATAGAGCTTCTTCGCATCATCTAAAGTAGCTATCGAAACACCTGAGTTGCCTACCTTTCCATAGATATCTGGCCTCTCATGAGGGTCCTCCCCATAGAGCGTAACGGAGTCAAAAGCAGTAGATAATCGTGCAGCAGGTTGACCTTCAGATAGGTAATGGAATCGTCTGTTAGTCCTTTCGGGTGTACCTTCACCGGCAAACATGCGGGTAGGATCCTCGCCTTCACGCCTGTAAGGGAATACGCCTCCAGTATAAGGATACGCACCCGGTAAATTCTCCCGAGTTAGAAACCTCAGTAGGTCGGACCAGCTATCAAATCTTGGAGCCGCTATCTTAGGGATTTTTTGCATGCTCAGGCTAGTCCGATAGTTATCACCGGTAATAGCCCTTCCTCTCACTTCGTACGCATACTGATCATCAGTAATACCCTTGAGCCTTTGAGGCCAATTGATCAACAGATCTATCTCCGGACCGATTTCTTTAATCGATTCGTTGTACTTCCTTCTGAGAGTTAGCAAAGTTTTGTCAGAACCGGCTTCATCTAGTAATTCAGATGGATAGATATCAAATTTTTCGGGGAGGTAGGTATCCTCCAAGCCCAATAATGACTCGTAGTAATGTTGAGCTTCAGCAGCTCTTCCACACTTATATTCTATAGTCGAGTCAACTGCTCTGCCATTTTCAGCTATCTCGGATAAGTAACGCACCTTTTTACCGGGAAGAAGCACGGTAGCTTTGGGTTCTATCGTGTCCAAATCTAATTTTGGTAGCCACACTTTTTCCTCGTATGACAACTTCTCTGTAATTAGCGAGCATAATTTTTTGAACAACCAAGATACCCCTGGATCATTGAACTGACTGGCTATAGTTTTAAATACGGGGACCTTTTCATCCTCGATTTCGAACTCCACTCGGTTTCTACGCCATTGCTTTCGAATATCTCTAAACGCGTCCTCGGAGCCCTTCTTGTCAAACTTGTTCAAGACAATCATATCGGCGTAATCAAGCATGTCTATTTTTTCTAACTGACTACTTGCTCCGTATTCGCTAGTCATTACATATAACGCCAAATCCACCAGATCCACGATCTCGCTATCGCTCTGACCGATACCAGCCGTTTCGACGATAATCAAATCAAAACCGACGGACTTCAAGAAAGCAATCGCATCCGACAACATCGCGCTAGTAGATACATTCTGCTTTCTAGTCGCCATTGAACGCATAAAAATTTGGTTACTACGAAGACTGTTCATCCGAATTCTATCTCCGAGTAAAGCCCCACCTGTACGGCGCCTAGTTGGATCAACGGCTAGAACTGCGATCTTCTTTTCAGGGAGGAATTGGCAAAACCTAGATAAAATCTCATCCGTGACACTACTTTTTCCAGCGCCCCCTGTTCCTGTTATTCCCACCACAGGCACACTCTTTGACGCCATTTCCCATTCCTTTCTCAATCTCCTCAATTGACTGTCAGAGATTGCTTTATCCTCCAAAGCAGACAAGGTTCTAGCGACTGATAGATTATTTGTCACATCTATTTTTTCGGGTAGGACGCTTTTTTGATGGTTTTGAATAGTGCGTTGAACCAGATCATCTATCATTCCGTCCAATCCCATTTTCATCCCGTCGTTTGGATGATAGATTTTCTCTACCCCGTATTTTTCTAACGCATTAATTTCCTCTGGCGTTATAGTTCCACCACCGCCTCCAAATACCCTGATATGTTGTGCTCCCGCCTCTTTTAGCATGTCTATCATGTAAGCAAAATATTCATTGTGACCACCTTGATAAGAACTCATGGCTATTCCATCAGCGTCTTCTTGAATTGCTGCCTCCACCACGTCCGCGACAGATCGATTATGACCTAAGTGAATAACCTCAACTCCTCTAGACTGAATCATTCGACGCATCACATTGATAGCTGCATCATGACCATCAAAAAGCGAAGCAGCTGTGACAAATCTGAGAGGCATGTCGGAGAGTTCCGTAACGTTGCTTTGGTCAATATCTTTACTTGGCGTACTCATTATTTGATTCTCTCCATTAACTAGCTGAACGAATATTCTTTGGTAGGAAACAAGCCTTCTTTCACTTCTGTCACATATTGTTTAAGCGCATCTTGAATTGAGCCGGCCTGCTCCAAATAGTTTTTTGAAAAACGTGTTCTTTTTCCTGGTGCTATGTCGATAACGTCGTATAAGACTAGGATTTGTCCATCCACCCTGGCTCCTGCTCCAATACCAATAACCGGTACATTGGAATCTGCAGTGATGGATGCGGCCAACCCTTCGGGTACGCACTCCAGCAGTAAAACATCCGCGCCAGCTTCTTCTAGAAGGCGAGCATCTTCTTGCATTTTTTTTGCAGCATATTCTTCTCTTCCCTGCACACGATACCCTCCATACTTATGGATCGCCTGGGGAGTAAGCCCAAGGTGGGCACACACGGGGATACCACATTCTGTAAGACGACGGACCATATCTATCTCGAGCTCTCCCCACTCTAGTTTCACCATTTCAGCGCCACCTGTCTTTATTAGAGTCGCAGCGTTTTTCAAACAATCAGGCCCATTGGAATAGCTCATAAAAGGCATGTCAGCCATGACCATCGCCCGCTCATTTCCGCGAACCACCAGTTGCGTATGGTAAACCATCTCTTCCATCGACACCGGAATAGTGGTGGCATGACCCTGTACGACCATGCCCACAGAGTCTCCCACTAGAATCAAATCCACTCCTACTTTATCTAAAACAGAAGAAAAAGCGGCATCATAAGCCGTCATACAAGCGATCCTTTCGCCCTCGGTCTTCATTGCTTTCAAGGTTCTAGTTGTTACTTTTTCCGATATCGTTTGAGAACTCATTGGTTTGCTCTGGAATTAATTCCTGTTAAAAATTGTTTCAAATTAACCACCCCTCGTTGATGCTCTCCGGATCCTATGAGCGCGTGCTCATCATGAGCTTCGCACTCAAAGGTGATAAATTTCTCTGATACCTTTACGACTTTGGCAGACGCCACTACTTTTTCTCCTACTGGTGTGGCAGCTAGGTGCTTGACATTGACTAAGGTTCCTACCGAGACAAACCCGTTAGGGAGCATCTCCTTAATTGCATCTGCAGCAGCGCACTCCATCGCAAAAATCATTTCAGCCGTAGCGAATACCGATGGTAATTCTGGGTATCGTTCATTTGCTGTCAGAGCCTGCTCAACTTGCAGGGAACGGGTTGAACCGGCGCCAATTCTTATAATTTCTGGAAGGTTCATCATCTTAAAGCTGGCGTAACCAATCCTTCAAAGCCGAAGAAATCTCCTTGGGAGAGTCTTCTTGTATAAAATGCAATCCTTTGACCGTCACCTCAGTTTGATTTTTCCAAGTTCTAGCAAAATCCCTCCCCACACCACTTAGTATCATCCCGGGCTCCGCGTTGATAAATAGCTTCGGCATATCAGACGAGGCCATCGCTTGGGAGTATCTCTCAACAATATCGCATACCTCTTTCGGCTCATTTTCTAAAGGAATCTGACGGGGCCATGTTAAGGTAGGCCTTCGATCTTCTCCTGGGTTTTTGAAGGGACGAATATAAGCTGACATCTCTTCGTCCGACAGTTTTCGTATTATAGATGCTGGCAGGACCCTTTCGACAAATACATTCTTTTCCAAAACCACCTCTTCACCTGCCGAAGAACGAAAAGTTTTAAACATCTTCGTCGCTGAATCCGGCCACTCGTCCCAGGTCATGGTTCTAATTATCCCTTCCATATAGCATATTCCAGCTACTTTGTGAGGGAATTCCGCCGCAAAATCAAAGCCTAGCGCACTACCCCAATCATGTACTACTAGAATAATATCTTCGTCAATTCGTAAAGCCTCTAAAGCTGATCTCCAATACTCTCGATGTTCCACAAGGGTGTACCTGTCTGGGCCAGAGTTATCGAGCTTTTCTGAGTCTCCCATTCCAATTAAATCGATGGCAATACAACGTCCATAGTCAGCGAGGTGCGGCATAATGTTGCGCCAGAGGTAGGAAGACGTAGGATTGCCATGCTGAAAAACGATGGGTCTGCCTTCTCCCATCTCCACATAAGCCATTTTCTTGCCCTTAACCTCGACTATTTTTTTCTTTTCTGACCAGTTATCCATTAATTTAGCCCTTATCTTTTAATCGGTTTGGTTTATCTATTCTGGGTTTTTAGCTGCAATTTGTTCTGCAAGGGCGATGATTCTAGATGCCTGAACTATATGTGGTTTATCGATCATTTTACCGTCCAATTGCAAGGTTCCAGCGTTAGGATTCTCTTCAAAAAGCGCCAACACGGCCCGAGCATGTTCGAGCTCCTCTAAAGAGGGTGAAAAAGCCACATTGATAACGGGTACTTGAGCAGGGTGAATTGCCATTTTACCCGTAAAACCGTCCTGGCGAGCGTTATCACTCACTTTTTTCAGCTGCTCTAAATCTCTGAAATCAGCCATTACCGTATCGATTGCCTGAACTTCTGCAGCGTGCGCTCCAAACAAGCACAGCGATCGCACCATCTGATAGGGGGTAGTCCAATCTTTATCGGGTTGTAAATTAACACTAGCCCCCACTGCTGCGCCTAAGTCTTCCGCACCCCAGGTTAGACCACTTAATCTTGAGGTTATACCTGCATATTCACCTAGTGTGAAAACCGCAGCAGCCGTTTCCGTTGCAACTGGTAAAATTTTAGTGGAGTTTGGCTTAATGTCGTGCTCTGCTTCCAAAATATCCAAATAATTGACTAAGACTCCCACATCCTGAGCTCCATTAGCCTTTGGCAGCATGATCCCGGCTGGTTTACTCGGAACTATTTTAGCTACGTCTTCTTTACAAAACGTAGAATCCATTGGATTCACGCGAACATAGTACTCTACAGTTGGCTTTGTCTCTGACAAAAGAAACTCGCTTACCATTTCCCTAGCTATCGATTTTCTAGACTCAGCAACAGAATCCTCTAAGTCTAGGATTACACTATCCGCGCCTATCCCAGATGCTTTTCCCATTTTTTTTTCGTTGTCTCCGGGCGAGAACAGAAAAGACCGAATCATGCGGGTTTTCTCAGCATTAAACCTGAACGGTTGCAAGTAGCGACCAAATCGTTCTTTTGGTTATAAGCCCTATGTTGAAAAAGTACAATTCCATTAGTTGGTCGAGATTTACTGTCCCTTTTCTCTAATATTTCCGTTTGGACGTGTAAAGTATCTCCGGGGAAAACAGGATTTGGGAATTTTATCTCATCCATTCCAAGATTCGCCACAGTGGTACCCAGGGTAGTGTCATATACCGTAACCCCTATCATTAGAGATAAAGTGAACATGCTGTTCACGATTATGCCCCCGAACTCCGTTTCATTTTTCATATATTCCTCATCCAAATGTAATCTCGCAGGATTATGAGTCATAGTGGTGAACAATATATTGTCGGTGTCTGTTACGGTGCGCCTGATGGGATGCTCGAATATTTGCCCCACTGAGAACTCTTCGTAGTAAAGCCCGGCCATGTTCTCCTCCGTCTGATAATTAACTAGGGTTTAAATTATAAGGATTTTTCGGCTTTTATTCTCGCCTTAGAATCACAATATTACTTAGCGTATATCTTAATTTAAATATCAGAAAAAATGTTATGAATTAAAATAAGATCGATATTCATCTTGTAATCGACTTTTTTGCACCTTCCCCATTGAATTTCTGGGTAAAACGTCCGCTTTTAAAAGCTTTTTAGGTATTTTGTATCCTGCGAGAGTCGTTTTCAATTTTTCTTTGATAGAGTCAGATTCGAAATCTTGTCCTTGGGTGCTCACAACCACAGCCATCACCGCTTCGCCAAAATCTGGGTGAGGAACACCGAATACCGCACTTTCATTCACTCCATCTAACTTATCTATTTCTCGTTCAATCTCCTTGGGATATACATTCATACCGCCCGATATGATCATTTCTTTGGAGCGGCCTACTATGAATAAATAACCGTCTGAATCCAGATAACCTAAATCCCCCGTAGTGAACCATCCCTTCTGGAAAACCTCTAAATCTCTTTTCCAGTAACTTTTGAAGACGTTCTCACCCTTAACGCAAATCGAACCAATTTCTCCAGCAGCCAACTCATTACCGTCAGGGGACATGATTTTCAAATCCAGTCCGCCAATGGGTTTTCCTACTGATCCAGCTTTTCTGTCATCTTTTAGCGGATTGGAGCTAATTACCCCCGTTTCTGTCATTCCATATCGCTCCAAAATCCTTTTGCCAGTGGCGGCTTGGAATTGTTCAAAAATCTTTTCTGGCAACGGAGCGGAACCAGAAATATAAAGCTCTATTTTACTCCTGTTTTCTTCCTTAAATAA
>CACDEI010000046.1 GCA_902551695.1 uncultured Pseudomonadota bacterium | reverse complement strand
AGTTTAGTGAGTACCCAGATGAGTCGATCGCACAATGGCATAAAAAGCATGACTTGTAATATTATTTTTGTGAGGTTTGGTATTCGAGTTACACTCACTATGAAATAAAAAAAGAGAGGTGAAACATGATAGTTGTAAGGGTCCTATTTCCCACTGGGGGTCTGAAACCCGTGGAATTTAACGAGAAAATGGTCGCATCAATCCCGAGGTACGAAGGACTAGATGGGTTGATTAGAAAATATTACGTGCTTACCGAGGATGAGAAAAAAGGTGGAGGTATTTATCTTTGGGATAGCAGGGAAAAGGCGGAGCAGTTTTACAATGAAGAATGGAAAACACGTATCAAAGAGCTGTTTGGGGAGACGCCCATGCTGGAGTATCTTGATTGTTCGATTGTAATAGATAACGAGACAAAGGAAGTGAGGAATCTGGTATCAGCGTAACCGTTTAAGGTTGGACTTCTTCCAGGAAGTTCTTCAAAGAGATATTAAATTCAACGGGTTTTTCTATGTTGGGAAGGTGACCGGACCGAGGGATAATCGCTAGGCGAGAATCTTTTATCTGCTCATGCATCCTTCGAGAGATGGAAGGAGGGGTTAGTTTATCTTCCTCTCCTACTATGATTTGCACTGGGACATCAATCTCAGAAACATCTGTAACTGGTTCATATCTAGTCATGGACTCGATAGCTTTAATGTAGCTAAATTTATGTAGTTTGTTCATACTGATAATTAGTTCATTTATTACTTCTTTAGATGCAGTTGGACTCACTAAACCAGGCACCACCAGAGGTGCGATGTCCGCAGGTTCTTTGCCGCCCTCAACTAGGGGTTGACGTCGCTCGCGAATAAACTTTTCTCGGCCTTCTATGGAAAAGGAATCGTCAAAACCTGGAAAAGTGTCCACAAGAGCTAAACTCATAACCCGATCTGGATATACCTCCCAGAAATCTAAAATAATCCGGCCTCCCATAGATAGACCACATAGGTGAGACTTATCAAACCCTAAATGATCAATCAGTCGGCGAAGATCGTGGCTAAAATCCCGAAAGTGTAGCGAACCATCGTAATCATCGCTATCACCGTACCCTCGGGCATCCCAAGCCACGACCGTGTGCGTGGTACAAAAAAAATCCATTTGTCGCGTCCAGTTATCTTTGTTTCCTCCTATGCCATGGAGAAATATGAGTGCCGGACCGTCGCCTTCAATCCGGTATGCTATTTTTGGGTTTCCTGGAACGCATTGAAGCATTTTTTATTCCCCTAAGGATTTGTCCGCATCCCAAGGCAGCGGAATCCGTTCTCCATCTTGTGTCTTTACAATTACTGGAGACATCGAAAGAGTAGCGAGTATTTCAAGTTCTTCTTGACCAGTGTTTATAATTTGATGAACAGAGTTGGCGGGAAAAATAAGGGTCTGATCAGCAGAAAATTGGAATCGTTTGCCATCACACAGGCATTCACCCTCACCTCTAAGAACTACTATGGTTTCATCACAATCATGTTTATGTACTGGAGTAGTTGATTTCACTTCTATGATTTGTTTCCAAACTTCAAATTCTTGACCTCCGTTATGTTTGTTAGATAGTGTTTTGTGGAGTAAGCCAGGAAGTTTATACATTTCGAGATTGTTATTGGATATTACTTTCATTTTGTCCTCTATTTAGTATCTCTGAGGTATCGGGCATACTTTTCTTTTGATCATTTGTCTACATAATATTTGTTCACTATTTTCCAGCCCTGTTCTGTTTTGGCTAGTTGAAAAGAATCGATAAAAATATCATTGAAGTTGAATAAGGCGGTCGCTGCTACTTTGCTGTATATGTTGACGGATATGATCTCTCCCTTCAATTCTGGGTTTGGTTCTCGGCTTGTCCAGTCATCTATTACCTCCGACATTGGGCGGGAGGTTAGCTTTCCCCCCCCATCTGATTCTCGCAGGTAACCTTTCATGTGTCCGTCTTTTACCATGAAAGCGCTTTCGAGCATTTCCCGGTCAGCGTTTTTTAGTCCATTGAAATACTGATTTATGGTTTTTTCAATTCCTTGATAGTCTGACATGTCTGCTCCCTTAGACGAAAAAGATATAAATAAAAATAACAATACACATAATTTACCGAAGGATTGCAAGATATTTTCTCCCCTGTTAGTGTTTAATACTACTTGCCAATAATCCTAGCAGGTTTCGAGAGATAACTTAATGACCTGCCCTAGGTTTCAATATTCAGAGAGGGGTTTATTATGCACGTCGGATTAATACAAGTAATGCAGTCTTGGGGATATGATGGAATGTCAGACGCCGAGGTTTATCAACAGGAATTAGATTCTGCGTTGGCTGCAGATGAACAAGGCTACGATAGCGTTTGGGTGGTGGAACACCATTTTGAAGACTATTCCTTTTGTCCTGATAACTTTGTTTATTTAGCTCACCTCGCAGGTCGCACAAAAAATATTCGTTTGGCGACAGGCGCGTGTATTGTTCCATGGAACACTCAACCTTTACGAGTTGCAGAAAAAGCTGCGCTGCTCGACCAACTTTCCGGAGGCAGACTCATATTAGGTTTGGGAAGAGGTTTATCAAAGAAGGAGTTTGACCAGTTCGGGATAGATATGGAAGAGTCGAGAGATCGTTTCGACGAAGCGGCACCTATGATTCTAGATGCCTTAGAGACTGGGGTGATGGGCCCATATGATGGAAAGTTTTTTAATCAGCCCAGAGCCGTAATACGTCCTAAACCAACCCGAACCTTCATGGATAGATTAACTCAGGTTGCGATGAGCCCCGAGTCAGGTGAGGAGGCAGCTAAGTTGGGTGCCCAAATGATGGCGTTTAATTACAAGCCGATGGAAGTCCAAAAAGAAGAATATGAGCAGTACAAGGTGAAGTACGTTGAGTGTCATGGGCGTAACCCGAGGCCGTTGCTTTTGACGGATATGTGTATTTGTGATTCTGATGCCTCTCGTGCAAAAGAAAACTCAAAATATATCGCCAACTATTTGTTAAGCGTGCTGCATCATTACGATTTGATGGGTGACCATTATAAGAACGCCAAGGGCTACGAGGCTTACGGAGATGCGGTTGATGCTTTGAGAGAGACCGGTAAAGAGGGAATGATGGAAGCGTATGTAGAGGGCCAAATATGGGGTACCCCAGACCAAATGCTTAAAAAGTTCGAAGCTAGAAAAAAGGAAATGGGACAAACCGATTGCCTGATGGCTTTTAGGTTTGCAGGCATTGATTACAAAACCGCACAACGTAGTCAAAAGCTTTTTGCTGAGGAAGTCATGCCAGTTCTAAAATCCTGGGAGGAGGATGACGCGGCTGAAAAAGCTGCGTAATGCGGGGAATTAAGAACTTTTTTTATCTGCTATTGATTTCATATTTTGATGACAATATCGTAAAAATCGTTCTTGGTTACAATAAAAGGGGCTATAAAGCCCCTTTTTTATGTTTATGCAGCTCTGTGTCTGGCAGATACAAATTCCGGCTCAGAAATAATTTCTCTATCAAATAGGGGGGTACTTCCCAACTGTCTGATCTCAGGCAGGACAGCATCTGCAAATAGTTTCATATTCCTCTGAGCCATTTCCGATCCCATGCCAGCATAACTAAAAATACCATTAAATCCCGCACAGTTAGTTTTTGCATGAATATCTTTTATTTTACTTACACATTGCTCGGGAGTTCCCCAAACTTGAAGGTTCATGAAGAATTGAGTCATGGCATCTAATCCTTCAGTTTCGATAGTCTCGGTCAAGCGTTTGTAGTACTCATAACCTTTGGTATGTTGGAAGTGGTCATTTTGCATTTCATAATGTTTAACCACCGACTGCCAATAGCCACCGATGTAAGTACGGGCCATTTCTTCAGCTTTTCTTTCATCTTCATGACAGGCCACCCAGCCAGCTACATAAGGATTCGGTGCTTCATATCCGTGTGTCTCCAGGAATAGTGAGTTGTAGTCCGATAATTCTTTGGCATGCTCGTCCCAAGGTTTTTGTGGAATAACCAATATTCCTACCCCGAGCTTAGCCATTATAGCGGAAGATTCGGGTGAAATAGCCGCGGCATAGGTTCTATTCTTGAAAGACTTGAACGGCTCAGGCCTTATTCTAGCCTTCGGCTGCTTAATGTATTTCCCATTATATTCGCAATAACCTTGCTCTAAGCCCTGTAATATAGTTTCGGCGGACTCTACAAAGCGCTCTCTGGATTCTTCCATAGGTACTTTAAAACCTTCAAATTCAATTCTTCCTAAGCCCCTTCCTATGCCGGCTATTACCCTGCCATCAGTCATGCAATCCAGCATCGATAACTTTTCCGCCACTCTCACAGGATCGTTCCAGGGCAGAACGATCACCATAGAACCTAGTTTAACTTGTTTGCAGGCACCGCCGACCGCAGCTAGAAATTGCGTGACATCAGGAGTCATGGTGTAATCCGTAAAGTGGTGCTCCACTCCCCAAACTGATTCGAATCCTAATCCCTCAGCTTGAAAAGCAAGTTGCATGTCTTGTTGGTAAATTTCGTAGTCAGATACTCCCTCCGAATGGAGAGGGTTTTGAAAAATAGCAGTCATTCCAATATGCATATTATTTTCCTCCAGCTATTCTTATTAGCTATAAGGAGAATAGCTTAAAAGGTGCTTAAACGCCAAAGCTCAATAAAACGCTATCGTTCTCGTTTCGATGCTGCGCCGCGGCAGATGGCTTTCTGAAAAACTAGGATGCTTAAAGGCTGCGTGACCTGTATAACGGGCTTGGGCTTTGGTTTCCGAGTCAAAGCATTTTAAAAGTAGGATTTCCTCGGGCATCATCTGTTCAAGGAAATACCAACGATGATCCGGATTATTAACTACAGAGTATATATGGCCCACTCTGTCCTGATATCTAAGCTCTGAATCAACGAAATCAGCTGAAGATAGGCTCTTTGAATCTATAAACCCTAAAGGGAAGTCTAGGATCGGCCCCCTTAATGGTCTCCAAACGTTGATAAAGGCGTATCTTTTTCTAAGCCATTTTTCAGATTCGGACCCCAGTAGGTCGATTACCCTTTGAGGGGCGGAGCCTTCAGTATAATCATTGTGTACAAATCGCACTGGATTATCTACTCGAGAATCCGTCGAGGCTAGTTCGTAATCTCTGACATTATGGTCGAACGCTATTACACGTAGAGCGCCAGTACTGTCCGCTACTAGATCCTCGGAAACCTTGTAATACTTCTCGATGACTGCCTCTTTGTCTAAAAAGTCCATTTCAGGAAGCTCTTGTATTTTAAACTCGAAGCCGTTTTCCTCAAGTGAAAAACTACTTAAATTTTGCCGAGTGTTACGCAGAAGAACAGTTTTCTTTTCAAAGCTGGGGGGCTTCTGGGTCTGCTCTCCTTGAGGCACACCTATATAAAATACTGGGCTCTTTTCATGGCGAGCGAGATATTTTACAGTTGCTTTAATTGGTCGAGTTGCTGAATTATATTTACGTTCCACTTAACTCTTCTCGTGGTTTTTTGGATGCACTGAGGACTACTTTACGTAAACCTAGTGTTGTAGACAAGGAGAAGTTACTCTTCCTATTGTTTATAAACTTTAGGTGTATCATGGAGAGACTTAGACCGATTATGAAAAAAAGGAGTTTAAGTCATGGAGAAGCCTTTCATTGGGGCGGCGGAAAGAAATAAAGAGTATATTTTTGAGCACTTAACAGAAATTTTTTCTGGCTTTACAACAGTTTTAGAAGTGGGCTCAGGCACTGGTCAGCATGCGGTCTATTTTGCTTCAAAATTAAAACACCTTTTCTGGCAACCAAGTGACCTTTCCGAGCGCTTACCTGGTATTAATGCTTGGTGTGAAGAGAGCCTTACCGAAAATATTTTTAAACCCATGGAGCTAGATATTAGTGCGTGGCCGAATTTTACAGAAAAATACGATGCAGTCTTTGCTTCTAATGTTATTCACTACATAGAGAGCAGATATGTCGATAAATTTTTCGAAGGAAGTAAAAACACTCTGAAATCTAATGGTCTGGTGGTGCTGTATGGCCCTTTTAAGCATAATAATGAATATTCCAGTGTTGGAGATGAGCAGTTAGATTTGCTGCTAAAATCAGAAAATAAATCATTTGGCATACGGAATTTGGAAGAGCTTAAAAATGTGGCTTGTCTGCACAATTTTGAATTCCTTAAGTCGATTAATTTGCCCGCGAACAATAAGTTGGTCTGCTGGAAAAAAAAGTCTAGCAATAAAATGCTCAATGGCGTTTATAGGTAGAAAGTTAAGGAGGATTATATGGGTCGTTTAAGTAAGTTAAGTAGGAGTATCAAAGGTAAAGTGGCTCTAGTCACCGGCGCTGCTAGTGGTATGGGAAGAGCTACAGCACATCTTTTCGCTGATGAAGGAGCCAAAGTGGCTGTGACTGACCTTCATGCTGGAGACGTCAAAAAGGTGGTGGATGAAATAGAGGGGAGTGGAGGCACTGCAAAAGGCTGGGTGCTTGATGTCACCTCCGAAAAAGATCGGACTCGAGTTTTGAAAGAGCTTGAAGAGAACTGGGCCGGTTTAGATATTCTAGTCAATAATGCTGGAATAGCATTAGAAACGACTATCGATAATGACGGGTACCAGGAAATTTGGGATCGTACGTTAGCTGTTCTTTTGACCTCTCAGTCCATGCTAATAAAGACGAGTCTTCCTTTACTAAAAAAAGCAACTGATGCTCGAATAGTTAATATAGCGTCCACTGAAGGGTTAGGTGCTACGAAGGGGATCAGTCCTTATACTGCTGCCAAAACAGGAGTGATAGGGTTGACTCGCTCCCTGGCGGTGGAGTTAGCTGCATTTGGAATAACTGTTAACTGCATATGTCCAGGCCCGATTCGTACGGGGATGACAGATGCTATCCCAGAAGAGGCGAAGGTAGAGTTCGCGAGACGTCGTGTAGCCTTGAAACGATATGCGGAACCCGAAGAGGTAGCTCATGGGACCTTGAATTTCGTTTTACCAGCATCTCAGTTCATCACCGGAACTCACCTGGCGGTGGATGGAGGTTTAACAATAAAAAACGCTTAGTTAAAGTGTGGATACAATTTGCTTAAGGCCTTTTGGGTTTAAAATTTCTATCCAATATCCATCTGGATCTTTGATGAAAGCTAACCCTTTCATGCTACCATCATCGGGTCGTTTAACAAATTCTACCTCAAGGTCTTCGAACCTCTTGCAGGCTTCGTATACGTCGGGTACCGATATTCCAATATGTCCAAAACCTTGTGGTTCTTGGTTTCCGTCATGGTAACCTTTGAACTCCGGATCACTTTCAGTCCCCCAATTATGGGTTAGCTCTACTAGTGCGGGTCTCGAAAAGAGCCATTCTGAACGCTCCGCACGGTCATCTGGAATAGTTTCATTCTCCTCAAGATATCCCATGAAATATAATGAAAATTTCATGGTAGGGAACTTATAACTGTCTAGCATTGTCATTCCCAGAACATTGGAATAAAACTCTAGTGATCTTTTTGGATCTTTTACTCTGAGCATCGTTTGGTTCATCACAAACCCTTTGGTCGCAGATTCAATCATTTTTTAACCTCCAAAAGTATTTTCGCTATCCCACGCGAAGCTAGGGAAATGTTTAGACTTTAAATACCTCATCCACTTCTACTTGCATAGTTGAGACTAGACCATTTGTATGGTGTGCTAATCCAATTACTTCCAGTAATTCATTATACTGCTCCTCAGTCAGCCCTTTACTTCGGGCTGATGCGGTGTGGGAGTGTATGCAGTACTCACATGAGTTGGCTACCGACACTGCTATATAAACGAGTTCTTTAGTTACAGAATCTAATTTCCCTGGCTTCATTACTCGTTTTACTTGTTCCCAAGTCGTTTTCAGTTGTTCAGGATTGTTAGCGAGCGCTTTCCAGAAATTATTAATGAAATCAGTATTCCTTTTCGTCTTGATATCATCATAGACGGCTTTGACTTCATCATTTCCATCTTCATATTCTACCAAACCTACAGTGGCCATCTTTTCCTCCTAAATTGATTTTTCTCTACAGCGGTTATCTGATTGCTTAAGACAGCTTTATGGTGTCTATCCAATCGAAGGGATCCTTCTTGGTTCCATATTGCAGGCTAGTGAGCTCTTTGTACAATTTGGTGGCGACCGGGCCGGGTTTTCCATCGCTAACTATGATCTCTCGGTCTTTGTATAGAAGGCGACCCACCGGAGCAATTACTGCTCCAGTACCCATTCCGAAAATTTCTGAGATGCTTCCCGCATCAAGTCCTTCCACTACTTCATCTATACTGATTCTACACTCAATGAATTTGTGTCCGAGAGAAGGAGCAAGTGTGGCTAGGGAGTCACGTGTCACCCCTCGCAAGATTGCGCCAGTTAAGGATGGGCTAACTATGTCACCATTTCTTTTAACGAACGCTATATTCATCGCTCCGACTTCATCCACATATTTTTTTTGTTGACCGTCTAGCCAGAGTACTTGTTGATACCCGTCTTTGATTGCTTTTTCTGTTGCCGCGATAGAGCCGGCATAATTACCGGGAGTCTTGGCCTCTCCCGTTCCACCCGGGGTGGACCGTATATAATTTTCAGATACCGCGACTGCAACAGGTTCAAAGCCTTCAGCAAAATACGGAGCGACGGGAGTAAGGATAATGAAATGCAGGTACTCTCTGCTTGCTCTAACTTCGATGTTTTTTTCACTACTAATCATTGTTGGGCGGATATATAAGGCTGTGCCGGGTTTGTCTGGCACCCATTTTTGCTCCAACTTCACCAGTTTTTTAATTGCCTCCAGATGAAAGGAAGGATCAACAGTGGGCATGCCCATCCTTTCTGCAGATAGATTAAACCGATCCACGTTCATTTGAGGTCTGAAAAGGTTGATATCACCATTTGGTGAGCGATAAGCCTTCGTTCCG
>CACDEI010000045.1 GCA_902551695.1 uncultured Pseudomonadota bacterium | reverse complement strand
TTATCTCTTTTCTTATTGTTTGAAACATCTATGTATACCAATTCCGCCTTTTGGAATTTAACCTCATAAAAGGAGATTCTATCGACTAAGAGCTTATTCTGTTCAGTTGTTTTCTCGTTTCACTTAGTGCTGTTTTAATTTCTGCTAGTTTCACTTTTTCTTTTTCAATAACTTGTTTTGGTGCCTTCATGCGAAATTCAGGTTTTTTTAGTTTTTCCTCTGTCTTGAGCAGCGTAGTTTCAAGTTTCTCATACTCTTTGTTCAATCTCACTCTTTCCAGTTCAACGTCTATTAGTTCGTCCAAAGGAACGTAAAAGGTTATGTCATCTACTAGGCCGGTTGCCGTGCCACTTAAGTTACTTTGCTCTAAGTGTAGTATTTTACTTATTTTACCCAACGAATTTGCTAGCTCCAGATTACCGCCAAAAAAATGAGAAAGCTTTTCTGCCGGACAATCTAGGTAGGTGTGAATTCTTTTTTTGGGATTAACGTTATAGCTAGATCTAATTCTTCTTACCTCGAGGACGAATTTTTGTATTCGATCGTAACTTGCAACCTCAGAATCGCGAGGTTCGAAATTTATCGAATCTGGGAATTTAACGTCTAAGAATTTTCGTCTAGTGCTTTTTAAGGCTTCTAGTTTGATCCAAAGTTCCTCTGAAATAAAAGGCATTATTGGATGTAGAGTGCATAAAGCTGTTTGTAGGATGTCGATTAGAGATCCTACAACTTGTTGCTTCTGTTGCATGCTAGCCTCATCACTTAGAAGTGTAACTTTGGCTGATTCAATGTACCAATCGCAATAGTCGTCCCAAATGAACTCATAGAGGGAATTAGAGGCTAGGTCAAAACGATACAATTCAAAGTTTTCTTTCACATTAGCTAATGTCTTTTTTAATTTGGAATATATCCAGTGCTCAGCCGAATTAGCTACCAAGTTGTTTTTTCCCTCGGAAAAACCATGTTTGTCTGCCATCAGCTTCACAAATCGTGATGCATTCCAAATCTTGTTACAGAAGTTACGATAACCTCCTATCCTGCCTAAATCGAATCGGATGTCTCTTCCAGTCGTTGCCATCGCGGCGAATGTCAATCTTAGTGCATCAGTACCAAAAGGGGCAATTCCATCTGGAAAGTCCCTCCTAGTATCCTGCTCGATAGAACGGGCATCTTCGGGCCGCATTAGGCCTGAGGTTCGTTTCTCGATTAATTGATTCAAGGAGATGCCGTCGATCAGATCCAAAGGATCTATTATGTTTCCCTTTGATTTCGACATTTTGTTACCATCGTTATCTCTTACTAATCCGTGAATGTATACTTGTCGAAATGGTACATCGCCCATTATCTTTAACCCCATCATCATCATTCTTGCAACCCAGAAAAATATAATATCGAATCCGGTGACTAGAACGCTCGTAGGATAGAAAGCCGACAACTCCTCGGTTTTCTCCGGCCAACCTAGCGTTGAAAAAGGCCAGAGAGCTGAGGAAAACCAAGTATCGAGCACATCGTCGTCTTGCTTTAAGGCCTTGCCTGGGGGAAGGTTGTTTTCTTTTCGAACGTGCTCTTCCGACATTCCAACAAAGACATTACCAGAGTCGTCATACCAAGCAGGTATTCTATGACCCCACCACAATTGCCGAGAAATACACCAATCCTGAATATTTTCTAGCCAGTCGTAATAAGTTTTAGTCCAATTTTCGGGGATGAACTTCGTCTTACCCTGCTTAACTGCTTCTAATGCTGGGGAGGCTAAAGTGTCCATTTTAACAAACCATTGGTCCGTTAAATATGGCTCTATTATTGTCTTGCTTCTGTCTCCTCTGGGGACCATCAACTGATGGGGCTCTGTTTCCCCCAATAACCCTTTATTTGCTAGTTCAGTAATTATTTTTTTTCGAGCTTCAAATCTATCAAGGCCCACAAAGTCTGGCGGCACTATCGAATTAAGCGTTCCGTCTTCTGTGAGAATATTGATTAACTCGAGGCCATGTCGCTTCCCAATCTCGTAATCATTGAAATCATGTGCTGGCGTGACTTTTAAGCATCCAGACCCAAATTCCTTATCCACGTAATCGTCACCAATGATGGGTATTTTTCGGTTACTTAGTGGCAGATCAATAAATCTCCCAATAAATTTCGAATATCTACTGTCGGTAGGGTTCACTGCCACGGCAGAATCACCAAACATTGTCTCCGGTCTGGTGGTAGCTATTGTTAAAAACTCTTTGCTGTTATGTACTGGATAACGGAAATGCCAAAGATGCCCGTTCTCTAATTCTGATATAACTTCGAGATCCGACACTGCGGTTTTCAATACGGGATCCCAGTTTACTAGTCGCTTGCCTTTATAGATGAGCCCCTCTCTATGAAGATCAACGAATACTTTACGCACGGCGAGAGAAAGATCCTCATCAAGGGTGAAGCGTTCTCGACTCCAATCAATCGAAGCTCCCATTCTCCTTAGCTGTTTTGATATTGTACCCCCGGATTTATTTTTCCAGTTCCAAACAGCATCGATAAATTTTTTGCGACCTAAACTTTGCCTGCTCATCCCTTGAGTTTCGAGTTGTCTTTCGACCACTATTTGGGTTGCGATTCCAGCATGGTCAGTGCCACCTTGCCATAGAGTTCTTTTTCCTGACATGCGGTGGTATCTGATCAAGATATCCATTAAAGTGTCTTGAAAAGCGTGTCCCATGTGCAAACTTCCAGTAACGTTGGGAGGCGGGAGTGCAATACAATAGGGCTCGCCTTGGTTGCCAGCTTTAAAGGTTCCAGCACGTTCCCACTTATCATAGAGTTTTGCTTCCACTGCTTTGGGATCGTAGGAGTTATTCGTATCTTCGGCTTTCATTTTAGTATTATTCTATCTGATACTTCTCTGGTTTGGCGGTTTTTGGCCCTTCTTGTTTTTATTATCCAAGGCTAATATTTTTTGTTTCCGTGATTTCATCAATTTTGTGGGAGCTTACCCTAATTCCTTGCTCTTTGTACTTTTTAAATCTTGAACGAGCCGTTGACCTGGTGGATTCATCATACCCTGCTGTTTCAACAATAATTTCAAATTTATCTGGTTCTAGAGGGCAGGATGTCCCGAGGTTTATTAAAATATTTTTGTTTGCTTTTACAGAATTCGAAGTCAGTTGGACAGGATAAGTATTGTCTATGCCGTGAGGTATGAAACTGGTTTGTTCAAAAGTCCATAGTAGATGGTCAAGACGGTCCCGTTCGGCTGTATCTTCTATAAAAACCATAAGGCTTCTTTTAGACAGATAGATAGAGCTTATAAGATTACAGATGGCTAAGTCATGATAGCGTTTCTCGCACAAAGGCCAAATAAAAAAGTCCACCCTTGTCATTTTGAACCTGTAGCTCTCCGAAGGAGAAATTCCATAAGAAGGGGGACAGGTCTACCAGTGGCGCCTTTTAGCGCTCCACTATGCCAAGCTGTGCCCGCGATATCTAAGTGTGCCCATTTATAATTCTCAGCAAAGGCAGATAAAAAAATCGCGGCGGTAATTGTGCCGGCAAATCGTCCTCCAACATTTGCTATATCCGCAAAGGGACTATTGAGTTGAGCGCGATACTCATCCCAAAGCGGCAACTGCCAGGCTCTGTCGTGCGCTTTTTCTCCTGCCTTAAGAATCTCATCCGCAAAATCATCATGATTACTTAATAATCCGGTGGCGTGTTTGCCCAACGCCACAACACAGGCACCTGTAAGCGTTGCTACATCAATAACACAATCCGGATTGAATCGAGAGCAATAAGTGAGTGCATCACACAGTATTAGTCTTCCTTCAGCGTCTGTGTTAAGGATTTCGATGGTTTTCCCAGACATGCTTTTCACTATATCGCCTGGTTTGATGGCTTTGCCGTCCGGCATGTTTTCTGTCGCTGGGATCAGGGCAACAACGTTTATCTTAGGCTCTAGCACAGCTAAAGCCTCCACACATCCGAGAACAGAGGCGGCTCCGCCCATGTCGTATTTCATTTCATCCATCCCGGCGCCTGGTTTTAGCGATATTCCACCGGAGTCGAAAGTGACACCTTTTCCAATCAACACAACAGGTTTCTTGTTTTTGTTAGCGCCCTTGTAGTTTGCAATTATGAACTTAGCAGGTTCTGTAGAGCCTTTAGCAACAGCAAGGAAAGAACCCATGCCTAATTGCAGCATCTCCTTTTCTTCTATGACTTTTATCGTTAGTTTATCGCTTTTTTTACCTATTTTTCTTGCTTCACTGGCTAAATGTCTAGGTGTGCATACATTGGCTGAACGGTTTGCAAGATTTTTTGCAAGATTTACACCTTGATTTATACCAGAGAATCTCTTTATTAGGTTTTTTATTTCAGAAAAGTTTGATTTAGATTCTGTCAAAAGAGTGATTTTTTTGAACTGATGGCTTGCTTTAACCTCGTGGTTTTTTTGCTCATTGAAATTATAGTTGGACTCATAAAAACTAGAAACAATCATACCTATTTTTTCGGACATATCTCTGCTTACCGCAATCGCAAGATCTACCACATCTAAGGCCAAGTTTTCGATTTTGTGGCCAGACGCTTGTTTTACTATCGTAGATATCAACTTCATGAACGCTTTTGAAGTTAGCTTTTTTTGATCTCCAATACCAACTAGTAAAACTCTTTCTGCCGGTGCGCCCGGTAGGTGCGAGAAAAACATTGTCTCACCTAACTCACCTTTAAAGTTATCGCGAGCAATTGTTTTTTTAAGCAAGCCATTTGTCTGGCTGTTAAAAATCTTCATTTTTGGTTTAAAAGTTATTTTTGAGTCCACTGTCAATACCAGCAGATCGGTTTTTAGCGTATTTAACGCTGTGTCTTTAACAAAAAAAATCATCAAGAATCCTCGTAGAGTCTTTTCATAGAAGTTAATATTATAAACATAATTTGTGCTAGCTGATGAACTTAGATGGCATGCAGAGGTTTATCGGCTCTATGAAGGCTAACCATTTGTGAGGAATAATGCGAATACTTGGGAAATATATCGGTAACAATATTGTCAGAGCAATAGCTTCAGTATTGTTTGCACTGTTAGCCATCTTCAGTTTTTTTGGCTTTATGGGAGAAATAGATGATGTTGGTACAGGTAACTTTGATTGGATAAGCGCTGTCTACGTGGTTTTTCTGGAAGTGCCAAAGCTTACCTATGATTTGATTCCCTTTGCAACCTTGATAGGTTCAATGATAGCGCTGGGCGATCTAACAGATTCTAATGAATTAACTGCAATTAGAGTCGCAGGAGGCTCGAAAGGGGACTTTGCCAAAACGATTTTTCGAAGCTCTGCTGTGTTGATTATATTCGCTCTTGCACTAGGAGAATTAATCGTTCCTTTTTCGGAGGAAAGAGCCAGTCATCTAAAACTAGCGCTGAAGAATGACTCTGATTTAACAATCACAGGAAGTGGCTATTGGGCGAGAGATAACAATAATTTTATTAGGATAGGTGATATCTTTGCTGGACAGAAATTTTCTGATATCACAATCTACGAATTTGATGATCGTAATCATCTCAAAGTGGTCATTTCAGCATCTTCCGCCAGTTTCGATTCAGGCTTTTGGTTCCTAGATGATGCTAATCTTACAACTTTTGATGGCGCTAGCGTAGACGCAGAAAAAAGGAAGCGATTGCTTTGGCCCTCGAAGCTTGACCCCAAGGTGGTGGAAATGGTTGCAACTAAGTCGTCTAATTACACTCTTTTAAGTCTTTATCGCTATTGGAGATTTGCCAGGAATAATAATCAGAAATCCGATCGTTTGGAGAGAATTTTTTGGGATAAAATGGTCTGTCCTTTGGGTATTTTCGCGCTAATGGGACTTTCGTTCGGATTGTCTTTTGGAAATAAAAGAAGCTCTTCGGCCAGTCGTCGAGTTCTCCTTGGAGCCGGGTTGGGCCTTTTTTATCATGTGAGTTGTCAGTTGTTTTCTCAGGCAGCTGTAGTGTATTCCATTGTCCCTTTCGTGGGTGTAATATTGCCACCCATTATTGTTTTGATATTAGCTGCGGCCTTCCAAGAGAGAGCTGCTTAATTTATTTCCGGTAAATTAGATAAGTGCCTGAAGCTCTGTCATGAAATGTTTTTTTGGAAGGGTCAATAAGAGCCCATAAATAACCCAAGCCAAAAAAAAGTATAGATATGCCGGCCAAAAGGAAACGACTAACCAGTTGTTTTGCTTTGGGTTGTTGTCTGGTATCGTTTTCCAAATAAAGATGCCAGGCAGCCATTCCCAAAGTTTGGCCTCTATACCAACAGAAAATGAAATAGGCAGCCGTTAGAATAAATAAAAAAAACTGAAACCCAGGGTTTTCCGGTTTTATAAAACTGTCAGCAATCAAAACCGGTGCGAAACTAGCGAAGTACAGTATCGTTAAGATCGCTATTGTGTCGTAGAGGACAGCCGCGATGCGGCGAGGAAAAGAAATCATGGTCTAATTTTATTTCTTTTTTGGTCTAACTTGTAGGGAAAAGAATATTTTTGGCCAAGTTGGCCGGGTAATTAAGAAGTATTACAGAAATTTTAACTCTGTTGGGCAAGGTGTTAGAATGAAATGGTACCGTATATCCCCCCAATAACCCGCGTGTTGTCTTGGCGGACAATCTCAAATCGATTTTCGATACAGGCAAGCTAAAGAAATTAATATTTATGGACATCTCCTCTTTGATATTCGAGTCAAAACATACCCCTCGAATTTATACTCCCAACGAGCACTGTATAACTACCTGTAAGATTTCGAGGGGAGCTAACAAAGTGATGACTAGGCTGATATCGGCTGGATTCCAGGCTTTTTTGGTAGGCGGAAGTGTAAGAGATCTATTATTAGAGAGAAACCCGATAGACTTTGATGTTGCTACAAATGCAACTCCCACTCAGATTTCCAGTATTTTTCGACGTAGTCGATTGATCGGACGGCGCTTTAAGCTGGTACACGTCAGAGAGAATTCAGAGTTGATTGAAGTAGCGACCTTTCGTAAAAGTCCGGAACACTCTCATGGTGCGGATAAGACAAGGATTATTTTCCGAGATAATGATTTTGGTAGGATTGAAGATGATGTTATCCGTCGAGATTATACTCTTAATGCTCTTTATCTAGACTACGCAACTCTTAATATTTTCGATTTCGTGGGAGGAATGCAAGATCTGAATAATGGTGTATTGCGTCTGATTGGGGATCCCGAAGCCCGTTTTGGTGAGGATCCAGTTCGAGTGCTACGAGCAGTAAGGTTTTCAGAGTCTTTGAATTTCAAGATTGCAGGGTTTACGGATACTCAACTAAAAAAATATGGAGCACGGCTTAGGTATATTCCTCCTGCACGACTATTTGTGGAAATGGACAAATTATTCTTGCGGGGCTTCGCTAGCCGGAATTTTTGTCGCTTAAGGGAACTCGGCCTGCTTTCCCACTTGCTGCCATTTGAAGAATGTTGCCAAAACCCACAATTTAATTCGGTCAGGGAGGATTTTCTAGAGAGCGCTTTGTCTAGTACCGATACAAGAGTTATGGAAGGAGGATCTGCCACATTAGGTTTTTTAATTGCGGTTTTTTTGTGGTTTCCTCTTAAAATGCAAATAGAAAAGCTATCTAAATTTGAAAATGCACCTACGGAGGCTCTTGTCAGTGCGGAAGAGTTTATTTTGCTGACTCAGTTAAAGAAGGTCGCAATCCCTAGGCGGATTACAAAATCGGTGAGGGATATCTGGGCTTTGCAGAGGATTTTTGCCAAACCATCAAAGCGAAAGGCAGATAGAATAATTAGACACCCTAGGCTTAGAGCAGCGTATAATTTTTTCTGTTTAAGGGTGGAGGCTGGAGAAATACCTGATGATCCCATTAGATGGTGGTCGGGTTTTTTTGAGAAATCTAAGAAATCGGGCAAACTTCCATTTTCAAGTAGTCTCTCGTATCGATTAGACCGCTCTAGGCAGTGATAAAATGTGTAATATAGAAGCTTTTATAGGTCTGGGGAGTAACTTGGATGAACCAATCTTACAATTGTCAAAAGCAATTTCTGCCTTAAGTTGTATCAAAGAAGCAGAATTGACAAATGTATCAGGTTTCTATAAAAATCCCCCTCTCGGAGATCCTTCGCAACCGCCCTTTGTCAACGCTGTGGTTCGGGTAGAGACTCGGTTGGGAGCGGAAGAGCTATTTTCAGCGATGGTAGAGATAGAGCGCTCTTTGGGACGGCCTATAAAAAGACAGAAATGGAGTGCCAGGGTTATTGATTTGGATTTATTGATTTATGGGAAGGAGGTAATCAATAGTGAAGTTTTGACTGTACCCCACCCACAGATCGAGAATCGATCATTCGTTCTTTATCCTTTGTTCGAAATCGCACCAAAAATGGTGGTTCCTGGATTAGGAGCCGTTGAGAAATTGTTAAGTGGAAAAGATGTCTCAAGTTTAGTAGATATAAAATTTGTCTGGAGAAGCGAGATTAAGGAATTAGTTTAGTTCCGTTGGTTAGTAGAAATTATGGAATCTATATTTGATGTTCAGTCTCTGAGGGCTCAGTCTAAAGCATGGCAGTTATCCGGATTGACGGTAGCTATCGTTCCCACTATGGGGAATCTTCATTCAGGTCATCTTTCTTTGTTGGAAAGAGCTCAGGATTTGGCCGACAGAACTATAGTGAGTATTTTTGTAAATCCAATACAATTTGGCGTTGGAGAAGATTATGATAGCTACCCCAGCACTATCAAGGAGGACCTTCAGAAGCTTGAGATAGCAGGGGTGGACACTGTATTCATGCCAGATCTTAAAGAACTATACCCCGGCGGTACAGAAGTTGATACCAGAATTACAGTGCCCGAAATATCGGATATATTATGTGGTGAACATCGTAAAGGACACTTCTCTGGGGTTGCAACAGTAGTCGCTAAACTATTAATCAACTCGACGCCTGATTATGCTTTATTTGGGGAAAAAGATTTTCAACAAGTCCTGGTGATTAGGCGAATGGTTGTTGATATGTTGTTGCCAGTCCAAATAGTTTCGATGCCAACGTGCAGGGAAACAGATGGACTCGCTATAAGTTCCAGAAATAGGTATCTAAGCCGGCAGGAACGAGGAAAGAGTTCTGCGATTTATAGTGCTCTCCAATCTGCAGTTGAAAGGTTGAGAAATGGGGCTTTTACTGTGGAAGAGATAGAGCA
>CACDEI010000044.1 GCA_902551695.1 uncultured Pseudomonadota bacterium | reverse complement strand
TGTTACGCTGTTGTCATAGTACCATTTGCGATGGCTTCAGTTACAGAAGGGAACTGACAATTATTCGAGATTGAGACAAAGTTGAGAGCTTGCAAAAGATGAATGAAATTAAGGGAATAATATGGGATTTTGGTGGAGTAGTCACCGAATCGCCATTTGAGGCGTTTAACCGGTTTGAGATTGAGAATAAAATCCCCAAAGATTTTATTCGAGGTATTAATGCTATAAACCCTAGTACCAACGCTTGGGCATTATTTGAATCTAGTAAAATAACTCTAGAACAATTTGATGAGTATTTTTATCAGGAAAGTAGTGCTAAGGGCCATGGAGTACGAGGGAAGGACGTTGTGCCCTTGTTAAGTTGCAGTATCAGAAAAGAAATGCTCAAGGTGTTATCCTATTTAAGGTCTCACTATAAGCAACTATGTCTAACGAACAACATTAAGACGGGGATAGGCGCAGGGATGTCCAGTACCCAGAAAGAAGCAGTTGCCACCGAAAAAGCTATGAGCGTGTTCAATTATATTATTGAATCCAGCAAGGTGGGTTTTCGAAAACCGGAAAAAGAAATTTATGAATTAGCGTGTGAAAAGCTTGCGATGCCATGCGAGCAAATTGTCTATCTAGACGATTTAGGGATTAATTTGAAACCTGCACGCGCTTTGGGGATGAAAACTATAAAGGTCCGCTCGGAGAGGCAAGCTATAGCTGATTTAGGGAATATCTTGGAGCTAGATCTGGTAGCCTTAACCAAATGACAGAGCGCACAGGATTGCTAATTTTTAGACAACTATTCGACAGCGAATCGGCTACTTATACTTACCTATTGGGAGATAAGGCATCTGGCACTTGTGCGATCATTGACCCAGTTTATGAAAAATATGATCGGGATCTTAAATTGATCCAAGAGTTGGGTCTGGAGTTGGCTGTGATTCTAGATACCCATTGTCACGCTGATCACATTACTGCTGCTTGGTTGTTGAAACAAAAGACTAAGGCGAGGATTTGCATCTCGAAAGCTTCTGGGGCACTCGGGGCTGATAGGAATCTTCAAGATGGTGATATAGTCCATTTTGGGGATCGCTCCTTACGGGTGCTTGCTACACCAGGGCACACTGCGGGCTGTCTAACTTATCTGTTAGACGATAGTAGTATGGCTTTCACAGGGGATGCTTTGTTGATTAGAGGGTGTGGAAGAACTGACTTTCAGGAGGGTGATCCTAACGTTTTGTACCACTCTATTAACAACAAGATTTTTGCTCTACCTGATAACACTCGTCTTTTCCCGGGGCATGATTACAATGGTTTCACAGAGAGTAGTGTGGCAGAAGAAAGGCAATTTAACCGCAGACTTTCACTTAAAGTGAGTGAGGCGGATTTTACAAAGCTGATGATGAGCTTAAACCTTGACCTTCCGAAAAAAATTAATGATGTTCTACCCTCGAATATGCGTTCCGGAGAGCTAGTGACTGGGGTGCGCGAGAGCTTAGAAAAGTCTCGAAAGTCTGCTGGGAAATATGAGTTATGGTTTGATGAGGGGTCTGGAATTTAAGCCAATGTTTGGTTCCCCTCTTGACCAACAAGTTATTTATTGAGGAGATTAGGGTAATTATGAAAATTGATACTTTGATGGGCGCGGCTGATCCAAAGCTAATTGCAGAGAAGTCTCGTGGGTACGAAGCGTTAGGATTTGATTGTGTATGGACCTTTGAAGCGAAACACGATGCCTTGATCCCATTAGCCTATGCTGCGGCGAGCACTGAGAAATTGGAAATAGGCACAAATATCGCTGTTGCTTTTGCTAGGTCCCCTTTTTCGATGGCGCAGGTTGCATGGGATTTACAGAAATATTCCAGCGGCCGATTCCGTCTTGGTCTTGGGACTCAGGTAAAGCAGCACGTAGAGAGAAGATTTTCGATGCCGTTTGATAGACCTGCTGATCGAATAATAGATTATATTCGATGTGTTCACTCTGTTTGGGAAACTTTCCAGACAGGTCAAAGACCCGCCTATGATGGGCCTTTTTACAAATTCAAGTTGATCAATGATTTTTTTAATCCGGGACCTCTAGAACATCCTTCCATACCTATATATTTGGCTGGAGTGAATCCTCGTATGTGTGAAGCTGCTGGGGAAGTTGCTGATGGCTTCCATGTCCATCCAATGCACTCTCCGAGTTACCTACAAGAAGTAGTGGTTCCTAGTTTAGAGGTTGGTGCGCAAAAAGGAGGTCGTTCAGTAGAAAACATAGAGCTTTATGCTCCTGTCTTTGTGATAACTGGTGAGAGTCAGGACGAAATCGACTATATGGAGAATTCCGTCCGTCGCCAAATAGCATTTTACGGGTCTACTCCTAGTTATTTAGCAGTCTTGGAGCATCACGGTTATGGTGACTTAGGCAGGCGGTTGAATGGTTTGATGCGGGAAGGCAATATAGCTGAAATGATAAAAATAATCCCTGAAGATCTTATCGACCAATTGGCGGTAGTGGAAAAACCGACCAACATAGGAGCAACGCTTCGAAAGCGTTACGATGGATTGCTTGACAGAGTGTCTCTATATCTAGCGATGGATGAGGAAGACAGGTTCACTCGTTGGGACCAACTGATAAAAACGGTTCACGCTTAGCAAATTATTTTTGTAGCACTACTTAATATTCTGGTTTTCTTTTTTGTCTAAAGGCATCTATGCCTTCCTTAAAGTATCCTGCAGCCGAACAAAGAATTTGACCTCTGTCTTCTAAAGCCACTACGGATTCAAGACTACCGGCATCGATAGAAATATTGAGACCCTCTTTTGTGAAACGGAGGCCCATCGGTGAGGTTTTTAGCATATCTTCTGCCATCTTTGCTCCAGTTTCATCAAGCTGGTCGAGATCGACAACGCGAGAGACAAGATTGAGTCTTTCCGCTCTTTCAGCATCTAGGAAATTGCCGGTCATCATTAATTCGGCAGCTACAGAGGCACCTACAGAGCGGGGAAGGAAGTAGCTAATCCCAACATCACAACCAGTTAAACCAATTTTTACCATCGCTACATTTATTTTAGTGTTTTTTTCTATAATTCTAATATCCGATGCTAAAGCAAAAGCGAATCCACCACCGGTAGTTGCCCCATGGGCCAGACAGATAATTGGTTGTGGACATCGTCTCATTCGCATATAAATCTCACTTACTTGACGTTGGAACCGAATACCCGCAACTGTATTAGCCTCGGCGATGTCGATGGCGTCGGTTAGATCATAGCCTGCGCAAAATGATTTCCC
This sequence comes from uncultured Pseudomonadota bacterium, assembly GCA_902551695.1. GTDB lineage: Bacteria > Pseudomonadota > Gammaproteobacteria > TMED69. The sequence goes on along the minus strand of CACDEI010000044.1, from coordinate 6,256 downwards.
GGCGCCTTTCATTATAACTACCCTTGTTTCAAGGTTATGCGAAAGCTTTCCAAAATAATCCTGTAGTTCTTCGCACATTATGGGGTTAATAGCGTTTAATCGGTCTGGACGGTTAAGGGTAAGCCAGTCTACAGATTCTTTTCTTTCTACGAGGATGGTTTCGTACATTTTTTTGCCTTTATCTATATTGCAGAATATATACGAGGAAATACTAGCACTAAATTTTGCTGAATAGGGAAAGTTTTAACTGAAGAATATTCACATTTCCGCTATCCTATGAGTTGGATAAAATAGTGATAACAAACTCCGATGAATGATAAGTCATACTCTATTGTTTTTAAGAAAGAGATAGAAGCCGAAAGACAGTTGGAAGATGTAAAAGCTAATTTAGCAAAGCTTTTTAAGGCCGATTCCAGCACTATAGACAAGATGTTTCTTCGTGAAAGTATCGTTATAAAAAAAGGTTTGAGTGAAGAACAAGCCCAAAAATACCGTGATGTCGTAAAAGAATCAGGAGCTATAGTTCATATCCTTGAAGAGAAAAACCCTAAACATGAAACGGAAGACGAGAAGATTGGGCCTAATCCTATAGAAGCAACGACAAGCACCTCTTGGAAAAACTTAGTAGATTTCGAAGAGTTTGTCCCAGCTGAGTTCAATACGACAGAATATGTACTAGCTGCAGCCGGTGCCCAGATAGTCCGTGAAACTGAGGTGGAGCGTCCTCATTACGATTTTAAAAATTTTGGCTTAGCTCCAGTGGGCGAAACGCTCGTAGAGGAGCCTGAGTTTGTGCCTGCAGAATTCGACACACAACATTTAAAAATTAAAGATTAATGGCTCGTTTTTAAAAAGAGAGGAGGCAAGGTTTTTATGGAGCTTTTACTAAAGCAGCGAGATTTGGAATTCCTTTTGTACGAGTTTTTGGATACCGAATCGTTACTTGATAATGAGAGATACCGTGAACATGATCGCGAAACCTTAGATGCTGTAATTGAGGCCGGAAAAAAGCTAGCCGAGGATAAGTTTGCTCCTTTCGCATCACTTCTTGATGCTAACGAACCTATCTTTGAAGGCGGTGAGGTTAAGGTAATCCCGGAGCTTGAACAAGCGATAAAGGCTTATACGGAGGGAGGTTTTACAGGAATCGCCGCTGAGTCACGTTACGGAGGTATGCAATATCCATGGGTGGTCGCGCAAGCGGCATGTGCCTATATTGCTGCGGCAGATGTGTCGGCTAATGCTTATGGGTTTCTAACTCATGCCGCCATTAATCTGATGTCTAAATATGCGAGCGAAGAGCAAAAGAAGGTTTATATGAAACCCCTGGTGGAAGGGCGTTTTCTCGGCACCATGTGCCTATCAGAGCCACAGGCGGGCTCTTCTCTGTCCGATATTAAGGTCCGCGCCAGTCGCTCTGATGAAGGGCATTATTTGATGTCTGGAACCAAAATGTGGATTTCAGCAGGAGAGCATCAGCTCTCTGACAACATCATTCATTTGGTTCTGGCTAAAATCCCTGGGGGTCCCCCAGGGGTGAAAGGAATCTCCTTATTTATTGTTCCCAAATTCAGGCTTGAGGCAGATGGAACCCCAGGAGACAAGAACAACATACAATTGGCTGGCCTCAATCACAAAATGGGTTTCAGGGGAACGGTGAACACGGTTCTTAACTTCGGAGAAAAAGGAGATTGTCACGGGTACTTGGTTGGCGAGGAAAATAAGGGACTTTTTTATATGTTCCATATGATGAATGAAGCTAGAGTGGGGATCGGTATGACCGCAACTGTCTTGGGGTATACTGGATATTTACACTCCCTACAATACGCGAAGGATCGGCCTCAGGGTAGGCATCCTGGTGATAAGGATCCGTCCTCTCAACAAGTACCAATTATTGAACACGCGGATATAAAACGATTGTTACTAGCGCAAAAAAGTTCGGTAGAAGGTTCTATGGCGTTAGTCTTGTATTGCGCTTGGTTATTAGATAAAGAGTTGATTGCTGAATCTGAGGAGGAGCGCGTAAGAATTAATACACTCTTAGAAATTCTAACTCCAATTGCGAAATCTTGGCCCTCCGAGTTCTGTCTCGAAGCCAATAAACATGCGATTCAGGTGTTAGGCGGCTATGGATACACTAGAGATTTTCCTATTGAACGATTTTATCGGGATAACAGATTAAACCCTATCCATGAGGGGACTCACGGTATTCAAGGGATAGATTTACTAGGACGTAAAGTGTCTATGCAAGATGGTCGCGCTTTTAAGCTGCTCCTGACAGAGTTTAGTGAAACTATCGAGCAGGCCAATGAATTTAACTCTTTGAGATCTCATGTGGAGGTTTTTAATAGTGCTGTTCGCTTGATAGAGGGTGTAACGAAGAAAATAAACGAAGAAAAAAAAGGTAAGGGTGACACTGTAGCGTTGGCCAATTCGGGTGTTTATCTAGATACTTTGGGGCATATTGTGATTGGATGGATTTGGATTAAGCAAGCGATCACGGTTTTTGCTAATCCTAGCCGTCGAGATAAATCTGCTGCAAAGTTTTATGATGGGAAGCTTCGCGCCTGTGATTATTTCTATAAATATGAAATGCCAAAAGTAGAAGAGCGATGTAAGCTGTTGCTCGAATTAGATGTGACTTGCTTAGAGGCCGATCCGGAAAGCCTGTAACGCTGTTAATAAATGATGGAGAAAGAGAGATGAGCCAAGAATTAAAAGATAGCTATCAGAGCTTGAGAGAAGATTTCGAATGGAGCCCTCCAGCGGAATATAATTTCGCTGAGGATGTGATCGATTTTTGGGCGCGGCAAGACGAATCCCGATTGGCCATGAAATGGATAGATGATCATGATAATCGACGAGATGTTACCTTTTCTGAACTCTCTTCCAGATCGAAGCAAGTGGCAAACGCCTTATCGAAGCTTGGTGTTAAGCGAGGAGAGGTGATTATTCTCGTAGTGGGGCGAGAGGTGGAATGGTGGGAGGTGCTAACGGGCTCTATAAGAATGGGTGCCGTATGTTCGCCGGGAACCACCCAACTATCCCCTAAGGATATTGCCTATCGTATTCAAGCTTCCAAAGCTACCTGCTTTATCGGAGACCGTGAAAATGCTTTGAAACTGAACGAGGTGTTTGATGAATGTCCAACCCTTAAGGCGAAGTTGGTGATAGGTGACCCATTGCCAGGTTGGAATTCCTATGAAGATGTGATTTCTTCTGCTTCTAAAGATTTTAAAAAAATTGGTACTAAGTATGAGGAGGAAGCTCTCTGTTATTTCACTTCAGGTACGACCGGATACCCAAAAATGACAATTCACAATCATGGATACGGTTATGCCCACCAGATAACTGGTAAATATTGGCTGGACTTAAGTCCCGGTGACTTACATTGGAACATCAGTGACACAGGTTGGGCAAAAGCTGCTTACTCCAGCTACTTTGGACCTTGGAATCAAGGAGCAACTCTTTTTGTGCATCATTCCCCCGTATTCGATCCTGTTAAAACGCTGGATTTGCTTGCCAGTAACCCCGTGACTACCATGTGTGGGGCGCCAACTATTTACAGAATGCTCGTCCTTCAAGATTTGTCACACTACAAATTTTCTACCCTAAGGCATTGTGTGGGGGCAGGGGAGCCACTAAATCCAGAGGTGATAGAAACGTGGAAAAAAGCTACCGGAATCACTATTCGTGATGGTTACGGGCAAACTGAAACAGTATTGGTTTGTGGGAACTATCCCAACCTACCAGCGAAATTCGGCTCGATGGGAAAACCTGCTCCGGGAATTGAAATGGGCATTATTGACTCAGAGGGCAATTTGCTGGGATTTGATCAAGAGGGAGATATTGCGATCAAGATAAAGCCTGATAGAGCTCCAGGTTTGTTTGTGGATTATCGAGGTGATCCTGAGCGATATAAGTCTTGTTTCGTCGGAGATTGGTATATAACAGGTGATAGGGGCAAGGTAGATGATGATGGCTACTTTTGGTTCGTCAGCAGGGCCGATGACGTCATTCTATCCGCAGGATATCGAATTGGTCCATTTGAAGTGGAGAGCGCGCTCATTGAACATGAGTCAGTAGCGGAATCTGCGGTGGTAGCCAGCCCAGATGGGACCCGAGGTGCTGTGGTGAAAGCATTTATTGTCCTGGCACCAGGTTTTGAAGGGAGTGACGAATTAGTTAAAACTCTTCAAGAGCATGTCAAGTCTACAACTGCACCATATAAATACCCCAGAAAAGTTGAGTTTGTTGATAGCCTTCCCAAGACTGTCAGCGGGAAGATACGTCGAATCGAGCTGCGCGAACGGGAAGAGTCGTGAATTTGAGGTTTGCTTTGCTTAAACATTTTGCTTCCTGATTGAAAAGCCGCATTTAGCTATATGGTTACTTCTTCGATCCAGCAAGGACGGGAGTTTCGTCGACCCACGATGGTGATGATACTTTTAAATGCTGTTGCCACTGCTATGATGCTAACAGGTGTCAACGTCGCACTGCCCGATATTGCTAATGACTTAAATGTTGGTGCCAAAACCTTGAGCTGGATCCCTATGGGGTACCTGGTGGCCAGTGCTGCCTCCGTACTGACCTTTGGACGGTTAGCAGATATGTATGGACGCAAGAGGTTTTACTTGCTCGGAACTTTGGGAGTGATTATTTCTTCGGTAATGACCTCTTATTCTCAAGATGTATGGCAATTAATAGCCGGCAGAATTTTCCAGGGGATTTGTGCGGGAGCCTTGTATTCGACGATGTTCGCTGTTTTATCTTCTGTATATCCTGAGTCTAAACGTGGGGAGGCGATCGGTTATAGTGTATCAGCAGTTTATTTAGGACTAGCATTGGGCCCATTCATAGCGGGATTCGTAATAGACGCTGTTAGTTGGCGATTGACGTTTTTGTTACATGTTCCACTGGCAGTCATCGTCTTATATATCGGTTCTGTATACGTGAAAACAGAATGGAAAACTGAAGAGTTTGGTGTTTTTGATTGGATGGGTTCGGTCCTTTATGCAGTAGGGGTGGTGTCTTTTATGATTGGTATAGCTAACGGGTATACTTTTCAATCCGCTGTAATGATTTTGGTCGGTGCACTGTTTATCTATTGCTTTGTGAGACACGAGAAAGGTCATCAGTATCCTATTTTTGATGTTTATATGTTTGTGAATCAAAGGGTGTTTAGCATGTCTTGTCTGGCTTCTCTTTTCATGTATACGGCAACCTTTTCGACCGTGGTTTTAGTTAGCCTCTATCTACAATACCTAAAGGGTATATCGCCTAGTAAGGCAGGATTGATTTTAATGATACAACCAACAGCGATGGCTTTGTTGTCGCCTTTTGTAGGTCGTCTATCAGATAAGGTGGAGCCAAGGGTGTTGGCATCAATTGGGATGCTAGTGACTGCTTTTGGTTTAAGCCAATTAACGTTTGTTGACTCGTCTTCTGAGATTACAACCGTGATTATGGCCCTCTTTGCTATCGGACTGGGTTTCAGTTTGTTTTCTACGCCAAATGCTCATGCCATCATGGGTAGTAGCGATGGGAATGATTTCGGTCGAGCGGCTAGTGCAATGTCGGTGATGCGCGTTTTAGGGCAGATGATGAGTATGGGCATGGTTGCGCTGGTTTTTACCCATATACTGGGCTCTCAACAGATCACTATAGAAGTGTATAATAGTCTGAATTTTGCTTTGGGAGTTTGTTTCGGTTTGGGCACCGTCCTATGTTTTGGTGGCATGTTTTTATCTCTCGCACGAGGTCGATTACATGGGCGTTAGATTTGCAGCCTCGGGAGCGACTATCCGAGATTCACATAAACGGGCGATTTTTTCCCTGTATGTTCCCTCCCTTTTTTTCGGAATACCAGGACATGCGGCTTTTCTACTTTTGCCATTGTGTATTATCGAGATAGGCGGTTCTCCTTCGGCCGCTGCCGCAGTGATTGGATTCAAAGGTTTGGGAATGATGTTGTGCGATATCCCTGGAGGGAAAATCGCAAGTAAAATTGGCAACAAATTGACAATGCAGGTAGCTGCCATGGTGGTTGGCTTTGCCTTCTTAGCCTATTCCTTCTGCGATTCCGTGATTTTATTTTGGCTAGTGGCCTTTATTCATGGTTGTGGTAGCAGTACCTTCTTGGTAGGTCGAATGTCTTTTTTGGCTTCCAACTATCCTGTAAATCAACGTGGGAGGATCATTGCTATGATAGCAGGGAGCCTGCGTTTAACTGCTCTTTTGGGGCCATTAGCGGGTG
>CACDEI010000043.1 GCA_902551695.1 uncultured Pseudomonadota bacterium | reverse complement strand
AGTAACAGAAAAGATTAGTCTGGGTACAGGAATTTGCTTGGTCTCGCAAAGACATCCAATAACGTTGGCTAAAGAGGTGGCCACAGTAGATAGATTGTCTAATGGTCGTTTTATATTCGGTATAGGCGCAGGTTGGAATCAACCCGAAGTAGAGAACCATGGTGTGCCCTTCGCAAAGCGATGGGCGGTTACCAGGGAAAGAATATTGGCGATGAAACAGATATGGACAGAAGAAGAGCCAGAGTTTCACGGGGATTATGTCAATTTTGATAAGATGTGGTCTTATCCCAAACCGATCCAAAAAGGTGGGCCTCCTATATGGATTGGTTCTAATTCGAAATATGTCCCTGATCGGATCGCGGAATATGCAGATGGGTGGATTCCCATAGGGGGAAGACCAGGAGGGGGAACCGTAGAAGGTGTAAAAGAGGCTTGTAGCAAACGAGGTAGAAACTACGAGGACCTCACCTTAGCCTATTTTATGGCTCCTCTTGAAGAAAAACTGATACGCAATCATATGGAGGAGGGCTATTCTCATTTTGTCTTCGCACTGCCCTCTGAAGGTCGAGACCAAGTACTTCCCGTTCTCGATACTATTGAAAAGATCGCAAATAATATCCAGTTCTACGACGTCTCCAAGTATAGACAACACGTGCTCGGGCGTTACTATGGGCTCATGGGTGACGGGTTTTACGCTTACACAAATCGTTTTGGAAGAAAATACCTTTCGAGATGCTACCGTTCCCACTGTGCCGAGATCGAAAGACTTCTGGCCGTACCGGGTAACGCCGATCTCCATGTCGAGGAGATCCCCTGTACGAGCAGGGCTATGCCATTCTATGATCGATTTGACTACCATCCATTCCCAACCTAAGTCTTCATATCTTTGGTTGGGAGAATTGCTTCGAATCCAGACTTCTGAAGCATCATCTATATACGCTAAATAATTAGCATTAAACACGACCCCTTGCTGGTCACATTCACCGTAACGTACTCTGAGTTGATGATTGAATGGCATAAGTTTGAGCTTCTCCAATGATGGAATTACTATGGTTGGTGTAAATTTTAATTATATTGGATGTGAGATTTTACAGTGTTTATAAGCGTAGCGGAAATTAGAACAAATTTTGACAAAAGCATGCCGGAAGATCTTCATGACGATTGGGACGGTGCCCGAGCGTCTGTTGCACTAATTCTTGTTCATCACATGGATGATTTAAATATATGTTTTATAAAACGTGCTAAAAGGGATGGAGATCCGTGGTCTGGTCAGGTTGCTTTGCCGGGTGGAAGAGCTACCGACGACGAGGATGCTTTTACTGTGGCTGAACGGGAGACCTTTGAAGAGGTGGGTGTAATCTTGTCGAGGACTAGTTGTGTAGGTCGATTAGAGCCGATAGACGTGTCTAGTAATCTGAATCGCCAGAGGTTACTGCTTTCTCCGGTTTTGTATTTATTAGAAGAGGATGCTATTGGTCAAGCTAAGGTAGCCTCGCCTTCTGAGGTTGATTCTGTGTTTTGGGTACCAATGAACCACCTTTTTGATCCCAACTCGCATACGACTATTAGGTATCCGAACGCCAGTAAAAGCGCGGCCTATCCGGGAATAGGTTTTGAGCACTACGTGATTTGGGGACTGACTCTCAGAGTGCTCCGCAACTTTGCAGAAGTTATAGGCAGAAATTTACCGCACTAGTAGAGGCTCATCGAGGCACATCGCCCTCGTGAGTTACCCGGTGCATTACTCGTCTAAATCCGTGGTAATCGTTTAAGGCGTTATGTTGCGCGCATCTGTTGTCCCAAAAAGCGAGCGATCCTTTTTTCCATTTGTATCTACAAGAAAACTCTTCTCTCTGCTGGACGGTGTAGAGATACTCTAGAATACAACCACTTTCTTCGATGCTCATGCCTTTTAAATGCATGGAGTGCGCAGCGCTGCAGTAAAGGGCTTTTCGACCGGTTTTCGGATGCGTTCTCACAATAGGGTGTATTGCAGTGGTTATGATATCCTCGGAGTCCCGCGGTTTTTCTGCTATTCTGTGTACTCTAGTCACAGCGGCATCTGGTTTCTCGGCACTATTTACGGCTGATAAATTTGAAATAAGTTGTTTGAACTCTTCGCTCAAACTCTCATAGGCCAGATACATATTTGCGAATAAAGTGTCCCCTCCAAAGGTCGGCACCTCCAGAGCATATAGCATTGAGCTAGCAGGAGGCTTGGGAAGATAGCTAGTGTCAGTGTGCCATAAGCCTCCGAAATTAATTTTTTCATCTTCGTTTTTGACTACTTCGACGACTTCCGGTTGTGCTTCCATCCCTTGGACAAAAGGATAATAGCCAATCTTTCCAAAACGTTTTGCAAAATCAACTAATTGAGAAGGTGTTAATTTTTGATCTTCGAAGAATAATACTAAGTGATTGTGGAAAGCCGATTCTATTTCCTCGACAATTTCTCGCGTAATCTCGGTTGAAATATCAACGCCGGAAATCAATGCGCCAATCGCGGGTGTTAGAGGATCTACGCCGATGTATTTATACTTCATAATTTAGTCCTGCTGGGAACTAGTTTCAAATCGCTCTCGATTATAATTAAATCCTAAGGCTTTCTACTTGACTTACTACCTCAGCGTATTGCTGCAGGCTGTCATAGCCCTGAGTGTGCACTAGTTGAGAGACGCCGACATCCTTATAGGCTTCAAAAATCTCGCTGGCCTGGGAGTGATTCTCTAGAGGTAAAGTTTTCATTGCAACTACTTCGAGTCGCCCCCGCCCGGCGTCTACAGCCATGGATTGGAAAGTTTCAATTTTCGGTTTAAGTTCCTCAGGAGTTTGGCTAACAGGCATCCATCCATCTCCGTACTTGATGGTTCGCTCAAAAGCAATCTCAGCGTTTTGTCCAATATAAATAGGTGGTTTAGTTAGTTTAGGTTCCAATAAGAACTCCTGACCATTACTTTCAACCAATGCGTTCTTGGAACTTTCATTGAGCAAGTTCAAAGTATCGTCTGTTATCTGACCTCGTTTTTTGATGGGAACGCCCAGTGCTTGGAATTCTTCCGCCAAATAGCCAGCTCCAATGCCTAGTAAAAATCGGTTATCTGATAGGACTTGTATTGCTGTTAACAGTTTATTGGTGAGTAGTGCAGGTCTGTATGGGAGTACCAAAACTCCTGTACCGAAGCGCACGCGCTTTGTCACAGACGCAAAATAGCAAGCTAAACCGAGGGGATCTATTATGCTTCCCATCTCTTTCGGAACGCCGAACACATTGTTTTTAATGTTTGGGGGGAATCCAATGTGATCATTAAACCAAAGCGCATCTAGGCTCGAATTATCTACTATTTTAGCCGATTCTGTTAGGAATTCCCGCGTAGCAGTAGGACCCCAATTTCTGATGTTTATTCCTATTTCCATCTTAACGTCTCCATTAGTTTTGGCGTACTCTAGCTACCAAGGTTACACTAATTTTTATTCTAGTTAGATATATGAGGATTTTATCAGATGTCAGAGTTAAAGGGAGCATGTTTGTGTGGAGCGATTAGCTATCAGGTGGAGGCTCCACCTTTGATGACAGTCATATGCCACTGTAATGATTGTCAGCGGCAAACGGGCACTTCATTTTCGCTAGTCGCGGGAGTGACTCCGGAAGCGGTTAAGATACAAGGAGAAGCCACTGTGTACACTACAACTGGAGAAACGGGAAGTCCGGTTCACAGGCATTTTTGTGGTAAGTGCGGATCCCCAATCTTATCCGATGCAACCGATTCCTTTGGAATTTATTTTCTGAAGGCCGGCACTTTAGACGATACTTCGAGCCTAAAACCAGAGGTAGAAATCTTCTGTGATGAAGCGCAAAACTGGTGCAAGCTTTCGGGTGATTGGAAGAAAGCGCCAAGAAATCCAGAGGCGTAGGCAGTTCCGTTGGTATTGTGAGGAAACTAAGGTTAGTTAACCTGGCGTTCTTTTCCCTCCCAAAAAGGTTTTCTCAGTTCTGTCTTAAGCACCTTTCCTGGGCCTGATAAGGGAAGTGCCTCTGTGCGATAACTTATGCTCCTAGGGCATTTGTAATCTGCAATAAGTTTCCTGCAATGACTGATTAGATCTTCAGTGGACGGGTTAGCTCCTTCTCTAGGTACCACAATAGCATGAACGCTTTCGCCCCATTTGTCATCAGGTATTCCAATTACTGCGCACTGCGCAACGTCGTTATGTTCGTACAAAGCGTTTTCTACTTCGGTGGAATAAATATTTTCGCCACCTGAAATAATCATGTCTTTCAATCTATCGCTTATGAAGATGAATCCGCCTTCATCCATATGAGCGGCATCGCCGGTATGTAACCAGCCATCTTTCACGGTTTTAGAGGTCAACTCATCCTGTCCCCAGTAGCCCTTCATGATATTTGGACCTTTGGCTATAATCTCACCGATCTGTCCTCGAGGAACCTCCTCTCCGTTTTCGTCAACAATTTTTAATTCAACCGCGGGCATCGCTCTGCCGGCAGATTTCATTCTTCCCTGGTTTTGGTTTGAAGTATTATGGTACTTGGAATCGAGGGCTGTCAGCAGTGGCGCAGATTCAGTTTGTCCGTAAAGTTGGAAACACTTAACCCAGGGAAATTTGTTTACAAGATCGTGAGCTACCGCTTCTGGCATAGGGGACGCGCCGTAATACAGTCTTTGTAAACTAGAGAAGTCGAAATCTTTAAAATTTGGCTGTTCCAATAACATTTGAATCATTGTCGGTACTAAAATAATGTCGCTTATTTTGTGGTCTTGAATCGCTTGTGCACAGAGTGCGGGCTCAAAACGAGGTATAAAAATATGTTTCCCACCGATGTGAGTGACCATATATACATATAGGGCATCCGCTATATGAAACATTGGGGCAGCATGAAGATATACGGACTCCTCTGTCATATCGATAATGGAGAGGAACTGCAGTGTGTTAGACACGTGGTTCCCGTGCGTTAGCATTACCCCTTTGGATCTTCCTGTGGTCCCACCCGTATAGAAAATTCCAGAGACATCATCTTGAGATGATTGTTTTTCAGGGCATTCTGTTTGCTTATCTGCAAGTCCGTCTACATGCGTTTTAGCTGACTTGACCGAACCGTCAATGCCGATTATCTGTAGCTGATGATCCACGCTCTCAACAACTTCCAAGGCGGTATTCTCAAACGTTTCATCCACACAAATAATTCGCATATCGGAGTCGGCTACGGCGAAGGCAATTTCTGCCGATGACCACCGATGATTGAGAGGCACCACAATCCCACCAGCCCATGGCACAGCGAATAATAATTCCATGTAGCGATCAGAGTTAAGTGCTAAAACCCCAACCCTGTCTTTTTCCTTTAACCCGAGAGCCTTAAGACCAGAGGCCAGACGGGCAATTCGAGACACTAGTTCATCCCAGGTGTAGGTTCTGTTCCCGTCTATAGATGCTACTGCAGTCGGACGTTGTTGTCGGTTTCGTAAAAGTGGTTGAGTTACTCTCATTACTAATTTTCCTTTTCTATTTATATCTCTCGAAGTGAGATCTTGTCTCCCTAACTAAAGTTTCAACTATTGTACGAGTGCCTTCGATTTTATGGATTCCATCAACAGATTTTCCAGCGTAAAATGGTAATTCATTTTCATTACCATTAAAGCTACTGACAGGTGGGAAAACAGAGTATTTTGGTACACTCATCGTTCTGTTAGAGCCTAGTTCTATTCGCCCTATTGTCTCACCTTCATCCGTTCTGTCGCCAGCTTTGAGGCATCCATTTTGATGCCAGTTTTCATAGAGTGGTGTCTTTATTACTCTGTGTTTAGCATTTTTCCATCCCATATCATAAAGCTTGGTAAGCACAGTGTCTCCTGCTGAGGAGGATACGATCTTTTCCTTGTAGCTAGTAGTAGCCCTAGCCTCAGTACTTGCCACAAAGCGGGTACCTAAAGAGACAGCTTGTACTCCCTGCTTAATTAGGTTGGCGATTTTTTCCCCTGAGTCGATGCCTCCGGCGGCAATCAACGGGGTGTCTCGAAGTTCATGTTGAATTTCACTGATATAGGACTGTAACTCGAGTTCTCCTTTAACGTGGCCGCCAGCTTCAGTGCCCTGAATAATAATAGCGTCCGCGCCGCAGCTAGCAGCGTACACTGCCTCCTCGACATTTCCACACTGAATTACCAGAGAAATTCCTCTTTTATGAGCGTCTTTGATGAACGGCTGTGGGTCTCCCCAAAATAATACAAGAACTTCCACTCCTTCATCAAAGCAGATAGCGACGTCTTGACCGTCCGACATCGGTAAAATAACATTGGCACCAAAAGGCCTGGATGTTAACTGTCTGGTTTCCTTGATTAATTGTCCTACTGACTCGGAAGCCAGTCCGCCAGTACCCAGTACCCCAAAACATCCTGATTCGCTTACGCTTGCGACCAGTTCAGGGCCTGCAAGGCCTCCCCCCATCCCGGCATTCCAAATTGGATATTTAGTCTCTAGTGGATTGAATCGCTCCGGCACTGTGACAGCCCTCCCAATCATGTGCAATCAGCTAAGATATACCGTATTCCTCTAATATTATAGACCAACACAGTATCCTATTGGTTAAAAAGAGAGGTTGCATTATTATTATTTTAACAGCATATTATCCTAAATCAGCTAGGGGTGCTGTCGTCGCTTAGGCAGCTGAGAATAAACCCTTTGAACCTGAACTAATTAACGTTGGCGTAGGGAAGCGAAAGGCTAACAGCCTTCTGAAATGTACCCATGTCAGTATAAAGAGGTGTTAGTACTATGAGTGTGTCTAGATCGGATAGTTTTTTGAGTGAATCTGCTGTCGTAGACCAAGAGGCAGTTCAACCATTCCCTAATTCAAAAAAAATCTATGTCTCTGGCAGTCGCAGCGATATTAGGGTACCAATGCGGGAAATAAAACAGCATGAGACGATATCAGATCAAGGAAGTACCCCCAATTCAGTCGTGACGGTCTATGATACGTCGGGGAAATACACCGATCCTGAGGAACATATCGATATCCGGAAGGGCTTGAAAAACACTAGAGAAGGTTGGATTGATGAGCGAGGTGATACTGAGCGGTTAGAGGATTTGAGTTCAAAATACGGACGTCAGCGGTCTGTTGATCCTGCTCTCAGTCATCTTCATTTTGCTAGACAATTGTTGCCTAGACGAGCGAAAAACGGACTTAACGTGAGTCAAATGCACTATGCTAAGCAGGGTATAATTACTCCCGAAATGGAATTCGTTGCGATTAGGGAAAACCAAAAGCTGAGTTCTATAAAAAGTGGTGCATTTGGCCGTACGCACGAGGGCGATGCTTTGGGCGCAGAGATCCCTAAGGTGATAACGCCAGAATTTGTCAGGCAAGAGATCGCCCGTGGCAGAGCTGTTTTACCGGCCAATATCAATCATCCAGAGTCAGAACCGATGATAATTGGGAGGAATTTTCTGGTAAAAATAAACGCAAATATTGGAAATTCCGCAGTCACTTCCTCAATCGAGGAGGAGGTGGCTAAAATGACTTGGGCTACCCGATGGGGTGCCGACACGATAATGGACCTTTCTACTGGTAAGAATATTCATGAAACCCGAGAGTGGATCATTCGTAATTCTCCTACACCAATAGGAACGGTACCCATTTATCAAGCTTTGGAGAAAGTTGGAGGAGTTGCGGAGGATCTTACTTGGGAAATTTTCAGAGATACTTTGATTGAACAAGCAGAACAAGGGGTTGACTACTTCACCATCCATGCCGGCGTACGCCTTGCGTACGTACCAATGACTGCTAGACGAATGACTGGCATTGTGTCGAGAGGCGGCTCTATCATGGCGAAGTGGTGTCTCTCTCATCACAAAGAGAGTTTCCTGTATGAACATTTTGAAGATATCTGCGAAGTAATGAAAGCATATGATGTTTGCTTTTCCTTAGGAGATGGACTTAGACCCGGCAGTATTGCAGACGCTAATGATGAAGCACAGTTCGCAGAATTAGAAACTCTTGGTGAACTGACAAATATCGCATGGCAACATGATGTTCAAACCATGATCGAAGGTCCCGGTCATGTGCCCATGCATTTAATTAAAGAGAACATGGAAAAGCAATTAAAACATTGCGGAGAGGCCCCATTTTATACTCTCGGTCCTTTGACCACGGATATAGCGCCAGGATATGACCACATAACATCTGGTATAGGAGCTGCGATGATTGGGTGGTATGGCACAGCTATGCTTTGCTATGTCACACCTAAGGAACACTTGGGCCTCCCGGACAAAGATGATGTGAAAGAAGGGATAATCACCTATAAGATAGCTGCTCATGCTGCTGACTTAGCTAAAGGACATCCCGGGGCGCAGGCTAGGGACGATGCCCTCTCTCAGGCGAGGTTCGAATTTCGTTGGGAGGATCAGTTTAATCTCAGTCTGGACCCCGACAGAGCGAGAGAATTTCATGATCAAACCTTACCAAAAGAAGGTCATAAGGTAGCGCATTTTTGCTCAATGTGTGGGCCAAAATTTTGCTCGATGAAAATCACTCAAGAAGTGAGAGAATTTGCGGATAATCAAGGCATTGATGGGCAATCCGCACTATCTGAGGGTATGAAGGCAAAGGCCATAGAATTTAAGAAGCTCGGTTCAAATATTTACAATAAAAACTAAGTTGTTTAATTTTTGAAAGCGGTTTTGGGGAGAAGGGAATCATGGGATCAAAAAAAATAGCGTTTGTCACTGGTGGTGCTCGCGGCTTGGGCTTCGAGATCGCTCGGAAGCTTGGGCAAAAAGGTTATTCGGTTTTTATTGGTGTGAGAAATACGGATACTGCCGAAGAAAAGGTCGAATCTCTAAAAGGCGAGGGTATAGAGGCAAGTTCAATCGAGTTGGATGTGGGTGACGAAACGAGTATAGAGCGTGCAATAAAAGAGATGAATAAAAAAGTGAGTCATCTAGACGCCTTTGTAAATAATGCCGGCACATTTGAAGAAGAATGGGGTACGATGCCAAGCGATTTATCTCCGAAAGATTTACGTCGTACTTTTGATGTGAATTTCTTCGGGCCATTTTTGCTTCTGCGAGGTGTTACCCCCTTAATCAAGAAGAGCGACGCAGGACGGATTGTAAATATTTCTAGTGATATGGGCTCTCTCGAGGGAATAAATGATCCTGACTCTATCGTTTATAATGTTATGGGTCCGGCTTATCAAGCCTCAAAGGTGGCATTAAATTCGCTGACAGCATTGTTTGCAAAGGAGCTTAAAGATACTCCATGTAAAGTGAATTCAGCTTCTCCAGGATGGTGTAGAACCGACATGGGTACAGAAGATGCGCCCTTGAGTGTAGAGCAAGGTGCAGATACCCCTGTTTGGTTGGCTACACTAGATAAGGATGGTCCCACAGGAAAGTTTTTCTCATCTACTCGAAGTCGGGGTGCTATGGAATGGTGAGGCAGTTGCCCTCAATTTCGCGAGGATTCCGAGATATACTAAAACCTTACAATGACAAAGTGCAGGAAGGATAAAAATGAAATTTGGTGCGATAATTTTTGCAACTGATAAAAGTATTCAACCCATTGAGTTAGCTACTGAAATTG
>CACDEI010000042.1 GCA_902551695.1 uncultured Pseudomonadota bacterium | reverse complement strand
CACCTAGCCGTCTCCTGCCGACAACCTCCGGCTTTCCAAAAATTCGAAAATCGGAAGACGGTACCGACAGCGCGTCCGATAAGCCATTATACTCGATGGCTTTACCTTCCCCAGCTCCTAAAATGGCAACGCTTGCACCGCATATACCTCCAAGCTCCACTTCACTCAGATCCACGCCAAGCAAAGCCCTTACATGCAAGGCAAACTGGGATACACGCTGACTGACTAAAGTAACTAAACCTGTGTCGTGTGGCCTGGGAGACACCTCACTAAACCAGACTTCGTCTCCTTTCACGAAGAGCTCTACCCCAAAGACACCCCAGCCTCCCAAGCTTTTAGTAATATTTTCAGCAATTTGGTAACTTTTCTGCAGTGCTTGGTGGGACATCTCCTGTGGCTGCCATGATTCACGATAATCACCATCCACCTGAGTATGACCTATAGGTCTGCAAAATAGAGTACCTCCGCGATGCCTTACTGTAAGGAGAGTTATCTCAAAATCAAAATCAATAAAACCCTCAACTATTACCCTTGCATCATTACCCCTCCCTTCAGATACAGCTTTATTCCAAGCCAACGCCGCATCACTTTGAGTCTCGAGAAAAACCTGACCCTTTCCAGACGAGCTCATCACCGGTTTAACGATACAGGGCACACCAATTTCTCGAACAGCTTCGACACACTCTAATTGAGTTCCTGCAAACAGATAAGGAGAGGTAGGTAGGCCGAGCTCTTCTGAAGCCAACATTCTAATTCCTTCCCTATTCATTGTGAGGCTGACTGCTCTTGCTGTGGGACAGACGTTCGCTCCCTGAGCCTCAATGTCTACCAATACACTGGTAGCAATTGCTTCTATCTCTGGAACAAGAAAATCTGGTTTCTCGAGCTCGATCAGCCTCTTTAAGCTGTCTGGATCTTGCATATCAATGACATGAGCTCTATGGGCAATTTGCATGGCCGGTGCGTTGGCATATCGATCCACAGCCACCACTTCCAAACCTAATCGCATTGCTTCTATTGCAACCTCCTTCCCTAATTCGCCAGAACCCATTAACAACAGACGGGTGGCGTTTTCACCCAATGGGGTGCCAATGATTGTTTTTTTATTCATTATGAACTCTGACTCCTGGGTTAAATTCTGATCGCCCCTATGTCCTTTTTCCAAAACCAAGTTTCGATATTAACTCTTCTTTTATTGAGCTGGTTTCCACTTGGTAGAAACAAAAATCTTTTCGCTCACTATATTTTTTCCTCAGCTCATCAAACAACCAACCTGGGGAAGAACCTGAAGAATCAGCCGCCAAATGCCTCATTTCAGAAGTTATATCGCTTAGTGGCATTACTATCTCGAAAAGGTTAATCAGGTTCTCAGGTTCTTGAAGAATTACCGGCTTTCGTTGGGGCACGACTATGTCTGAATTTTTCAATACTCCATTTGTAAAACCAAAATATTCCTTTAATTTCCGAACCAATGCTGAGACGGCCCTCTCTCGGGAATTTAGGCTACTACCAGCAATATGGGGTGAAGCTCTCCAAACTACTTGGGCCAAGCGGCTGTTTATCCGAGGCTCACCACTCCAGCAATCAAGCGCCACATACAAATCATCTCTTTCTTTGATCACCTTTAATAAATCCAACTCATTTATCACCCCACCCCTCGCGGTGTTAATAATCAGAACTGATGTTCTCAATCTTTTGAGTTTTTCTTCATCAAATAAATCCTTAGTCGGAAACTCTCCAACCTCATTGTATGGAACATGCAAAGTTACTACATCACAATCCAAGATTTCCTGTATTGTAGAGAATGTAGACGACCCGCCATCCCGCTCTTGCAAAGGAGGATCATTTATCAGGGTCTTTATTCCCAGGTGACCAAGAATCATTGCTAATTGTTTCCCAACGTTCCCGTACCCTACAATACCAACACTAAGTACAAAAGGAGAAATTCCCCTAGAAGCAGCGTAAGAAAAGATACAATTAACCGTATACTCCATTACGGCCTCGGAATTGCAACCTTGTGTAGAGAAAAAATCTATACCCGATTTTGCCAGATAATTAACGTCGACGTGATCTAGACCCGCGGTGGCAGAGCAAACTAACTTAACTCTACTATTCTCCAACAAATTTCTATCAACTTTTGTCACCGATCTGACAATCAAAACTTCACAGTCTTCTAGATCACTAGCATCAATGGTCCGTCCGTCAAAACTTCTAGCAGAAGCTAGTTCTTTTATACGACACTCTATTCCAGTTATGTTTTTGTCAAAAAGAATTTGAGCCGATTCCAACGGAGTACACTTTATCTGCTGTTCAAGAAAGACTCACTCTCTTTCACCGATTTTGCTTCTCGACTATCTGATAGCAAATCCTGCCTCGAAACTTGCATGGTAATCAAGGCACTGCTGGCAATATAAATAGATGAGTATGTTCCAATCAAAATTCCTACGGCAAGAGCAATGGAGAACCCCCGAATCATTTCGCCTCCAAAAATATAAAGACACACAACAACAGCTAGAGTTGTTCCTGAGGTGACAAGCGTCCGGGACAGAGTCTGGTTTAGAGAATCATTAATAACTAAATCAGCATCTTCATCTTTCTTTAGCCGACGGAAGTTCTCACGAATTCTATCATAGACCACGATAGTGTCGTTCAGTGAATATCCAATAACGGCTAGAATTGCCGCGAGAACTGTTAAATCAAACTCTAAGCCCAGAATGGAAAAAAAACCGACTGTCACTAACACATCATGTACGATAGCAGCTATGGCCCCCACCGCAAATTTAAATGTAAACCTAACCATGACGTAAATTAGTATCCCTCCTAGAGCGTAAATCAAGGCGAGAAGCCCATCCTCTGCCAGCTCTTGACTAACTTGAGGCCCCACAAAGTCTACTAACCTTATTTCTGAACCTGGTAGGAGTTCATGCACTCTTTCATTTAGTGCGACGCTAGTCATATTCTCGAGAGGAGGCAACCTTAGTAAGATTGAATTAGCAGAGCCAATCGTTTGCACCGACGCACCCTCGTACTCTGAGTTCTTGAGACTCGCCCGCACATCTTCTAAAGAAATGGCATCCTCATAAGCGAGTTCTACAGCTGTTCCTCCAGTAAAATCAATACCCAAGTTAAGACCACTAAACAAGAGCGAAATGACCGCAGAGACTAATAAAAAAACCGAAACAAAATTTGCTAGCTTCCTCTTGCCGACGAAATCGAATTGTCTTTTAGCCTTTATCAATTTTCTCATCCTAGATATTTAGGTCTTGAAGTTTCTGCTTACCATAAACTAAATTTACCACCGCCCTAGTTCCCATGATGGCAGTAAACATCGAGGTTAAAATCCCCAAAGATAGTGTGACAGCGAATCCTTTAATTGGCCCCGTGCCGAAACTAAATAAAACTATAGCTGCTATCAAAGTGGTAACGTTAGCATCTGCTATTGTCGAAAAAGCCTTATTGTAACCTGCGCTAATGCTCATTTGGGGAGAGTTGCCGTTTGCTAGCTCTTCTCTCACTCTCTGAAAAATCAGGACATTTGCATCGACAGCCATACCAACAGTTAAGACTATGCCCGCAATACCAGGTAGTGTGAGAGTGGCTTGCAGCATAGAAAGTAGCGCTATAATCAAAATAAAATTCGTCAAAAGAGCCACGTTGGCTATCAGCCCAAAGCCCCGGTAGTAAATCGCCATAAAAATTAGTACAAGAAACATTCCTAAAACTGTCGACTGCACTCCCATCCTAATATTTTCAGACCCTAAACTTGGTCCAATCGTCCTTTCTTGAATTATTTCCATGGGTGCAGCCAGAGAGCCTGCTCTCAACAAAAGGGCCAGGGTTCTCGCTTCATCTGTCGACTCGAGTCCACTGATTTGAAATCGCTTTGAGAGCTGATCACGAATTGTGGCAATGTTTATCACCTCTTCAATTGCGCGCCCATCACGTTGCTCGATAAAAACAACAGCCATAGGCTTTCCAATACGTTCCCTCGTTGCCTTACTGAAAATCCGAGCACCTTTGCCATCCAAAGTCACAAAAACTGCTGGACTACCACTTTGTTGCTCCAACCCCGAAGAAGCATCGATAACGTATTTGCCAGTTAGAAGAACGCGTTTTTCGACCAGCACAGGAGAACCGTCACGCTCCTTCAATAGTTTCGCTCCAATGGGAGTACGTCCACTTTGCGCAGCAAGTCTGGGGTCCCCGTCAAGAAAAACCATCCGAAATTCTAAGGTTGCTGTAGCACCGAGGATCTTCTTTGCTAGAGCAGTATCCTCCACACCTGGCAATTGAACAACCACTCTGCTCGCGCCCTGTCGTTGAATAACTGGCTCTGAAACCCCAAACTCATTGACCCGATTTCTGAGAGTAGTCAGATTTTGTTGTAAAGCATTCTCAATACTTTCTTTCATAGCTTCTTCGTTCACAACCAACACGACTGATTCATCCTCTTCCGAGTCTAAAGTGAGGTCCTTAAATTGTATTTTTAATAATGATTTGCCAAGTTCTTTCATACTTGAATCTAGAAAGACCAACTGTAACTTTCCAGATTCTCTGCGAATCGAACGATACCGTATGCTTTCTTCGCGAAACGCAGCCCGCAATTCAGAGATGACTCGCTCCAGATTTTGTGTTTCTACGGAAGCGGTGTCTACCTGCAACAAAAAGTGGACGCCTCCTCGAAGGTCCAGCCCCATATACATTGGCTTAGCGCCAATGTAAGACAACCAGTCAGGGCTTGTTGGAGCCAATCCAAAAGCCACTACATAATCATCTCCTAATTTTTCTCTTATGATTTCCGCAGCCTGCCGTCTAGCAGAGTTTTCCGGAAAAGTGATTTCAATTTGCTTCGTAGAGTTCTTTACCTCTTTTACCTTTAACTTATTCTCAGCTATGGTAGTTTCCAAGAGCTTCACAATAGATATGTCTACCGCACCACCTCTCCTTTCAGAAATCTGCAGGGCAGGATCTTGGGGGAAAATATTTGGCAAAGCGTATATCCCGCCCACTAACAAGACCGTGAATAAGAGAAGATAACGCCACAGAGGATAATGATTCACTTTATTTTTAGGTCCAATAATTTAAACAGAACTTTTACAAAATAATCGTTAAGAATTCGTCTTGTAGGTGCCTTTCGGCAATACCTGCGAAACAGCATTTTTCTGTAAATTAACTTCAATACCTTTCGCGATTTCTAACTTCACGAAATGCTCATTTACTTCAGTTATTTTGCCGAGTAAGCCCCCATTCGAAACAGCCTCATCACCGGCGGTGAGCTCTCTTACCATCTTCGTGTGCTCTTTTTGGCGTTTCATCTGTGGCCTTATAAGAAAAATATAGAAAACGACGAAAAGAATAATAAGCGGAACGAATGACGCAAGACTCGCGCCCTGCGAAGCGGCAGGCGCTGTTTGCGCTACACTATCTTGAATAAAATAACCCATGGCTTTTCTTGGTACCTCAGCTGGTGGAATGTTTCTAGATCTTATATGGCATTAACTACTATTCTAACAACAATGTCCTAACGTAACTATCCGTATACAGAAATTAATTTGCTTTTAAATTCCATAAAACTACCAGCGATAATGCTGGCTCTCATTTTTCGCATGAGTTCCAGATAGAAATGCAAATTATGAATGGTTTGGAGTTGTGCTCCTAACATCTCGTTACATCGATCCAAATGGTGCAAATAAGACTTAGAAAAGTGCTTACACGTATAACACTTACAATTCTCGTCAATTGGATTTAGGCTGTATCTATTTGCAGCATTCCTAATTCTCACTACACCATTCTGTGTAAACAAATGACCATTCCGGGCATTTCGTGTAGGGAGAACGCAATCAAACATATCGACGCCAGAATCAACTGCGCGCACTAGATCGGAGGGGGAACCAACTCCCATCAAATAACGAGGCTTATCTTCTGGCAAAAATGCCGTTGTATGCCTTGTCATCAGCCCCATCTCTTTTTTAGACTCGCCCACTGAGAGGCCACCGATTGCATAACCTGAAAACCCCAGAGCAACAAGAAACTTTGCCGATTCTTCGCGCATATCGGGAAACATCCCGCCCTGCACAATCCCAAATAACGCGCCAGGATTTGCACCGAAAGCTTCCTTGCTCCTCAAAGCCCAACGCATCGATAGTTCCATAGATCGTCTCACCATAGTTTCATCATGGCTGTAAGGCGTGCATTCATCAAAACACATTACCAGTTCAGAGCCCAAGATTTTTTGCACCTCGATAGATTGCTCGGGAGACAAAAACACCTTGTCACCGTTGACCGGAGATTTGAAGTGAGCTCCCTCTTCGTCAACCTTAGCATTTGCCCCCAAACTGTAGATTTGAAAACCACCTGAATCTGTCAAAATAGGCTTATCCCAATTCATGAAGCGATGAAGACTACCGTGCTTTTTTATGACCTCCACCCCCGGCCTTAGCATCAAATGGAAAGTATTCGATAGGATGATCTGAGCATTTAATTCCTCTAAATCTTTGGGAGAAACGGATTTAACACTTGCATAAGTGCCTACAGGCATAAAGACGGGAGTGCTAATTTCGCCACGTGTTGTCGTAATCTTTCCAGCTCTAGCCAGACCATCTTTAGCCTCCAGTGTAAATTTTGCTTCAATCATTCTAGAGAAATTTCAGTCTTGGATACTTTTTGAGATTAACATAGCATCACCATAGCTATAAAAAAGATACTTCTCTTTTATGGCGTGTTCATATGCTTTCTGCACCAAACCTATGCCCCCAAAAGCACTGAGCAATACGAAAAGAGTAGATTTTGGCATGTGGAAATTCGTCAACAAACAATCAACGACATTAAAACGAAAGCCAGGCCGGATAAACAATCTCGTTTCACCAGTGTATGGTTTAAGCCTCCCTGATGACCTAGCGATAGTTTCTAAAGCCCTCAAAACTGTTGTCCCCACGGCGAATATCCTACCCCCCTCTTTCTTCACTGAGGTAATTTGCTTACAAAGCCTTGAGCCTATGACAATACTTTCTTCATGCATTTGGTGATTATTTAAATTTCCACTCTTAATGGGCAAATATGTTCCTGAGCCTATGTGAAGAGTTAAAAACCCCACGGCAATGCGCTTTTTTGCAAGAGCATCTAACAAAGCATTAGTTATGTGCAAACCTGCGGTAGGGGCTGCTACAGCACCTGGTTTGCTTGCAAAAATGGTTTGGTATCTATCGATATCAACCAGCGAATCTGCTCTTTTTATATAGGGCGGAAGCGGAACATGTCCCGAGCGTCGAAATATTTCCTCCAAACTTTCGGGGCCACGACTCGAAAGTATACAAAAGATGTCTTTCTTTTGAGTTATGGTCAGTTCTCCAACCGGCATAACCTCAAGCTGATCGTTAACTTTGGGGGCTCGATTGGCGCGCAAACGGACCAAAACATCGTTTTTCGACAAGACTCTCTCCACTAAGATTTCAACATTACCCCCCGTCTTTTTTCTAGCATAAAGACGAGCAGGAATTACTTTAGTATCATTCAGCACCAATAAGTCACCCTCATTCAAGAACGAGGGTAACTCATGGACAAAATTATCTCCTAGGGTTCTAGAACCCATATTTACAGCTAAAAGTCTAGCGTCCCCCCGATTGGAAGACGGTTGTTGCGCAATTAAGCTTTGTGGCAATTGAAAATCAAAATCTTCGAGTAACACCTGTCAACCATTTGGATTTAGTTAAGCTATTTGAGTCCGGTAGTATATAATATTTGGGAATGTGCCGGGATGGCGAAATTGGTAGACGCGCCAGATTCAAAATCTGGTATGGGAAACCATGTGTGGGTTCGAGTCCCACTCCCGGCACCATTCAAAATACCACCAATCCAAATTACCGCACGACTTCATATTGTTCCACGTAACGAGACAAATAATCAAATTGCTTAATCAAGTCTTGGCCAGCATTAAATTGGCCCTTTGCGCGAATGAGATTGTGCTCAGCTAATGACGAAAAACGGGTCGAATCCCAACCAAAATGTCTCTCCTCTAAGACATCTAATAAAAATCTAGCAGACAGCTCAAAATAAACATATAGAGTGCCCAGCACCAATTCTTCTATCTCGGGTTGACCAAGAAAGCATCCTGCTACGTTTGCATAGCCCTCGAAAGCTGACTTGAATAAGTTGGAGTCGAAAACACCGTTTTCTTCATCTTCACCCATGGGATTACACCATGACCTAAAAGCATCACCTAATTCAAGCGACAAAGACGCGGGTCCCACCGTATCTAAATCCAGAATACATTCAGCTTTTTTTTCATCAGCTGAAAAAAGAAAATTACTTATCTTCGGATCTCCATGTAACACCTTCATGGTACAGCCTGTCATCGGGGGTAACTTATTTACGGCCGCGAGAAGAATTTCTGCCCTGCTTTTTACCTCAGAATAAAAGGGCCCTGCCTTGTTTGTTTTTACGGCCTTTTCGAGCTTCTTTAGGTGCAAATGAATGTCGTGTGAGCCCAAGGTCGTCCTGAAGTCTTCGTCTTCATATCCTTCCAAAGCCAGATGAAATCTCGCCAACAAAGCCCCTGCCTCCGACGCCTGCTGAGTGGTTTCAACTCTTGTTGGAGAAAACCCTTCCAGAAAGCTAAGTAATCGCCAAGACTCTCCTTTATAGGTCTCTATAAGTTGGCCGTTTTCACACTCCAAAATATGGAAAGTCTTCAACCCACTAGATTCTAGATGAGAAGTTAGTCTATGTATTTTCCCGGTAACTTCTGCTGAAAATCGATCACTTATTTTCTGTAAGACAAAGGTTCTTCCGTCGGAGACGTCAACTTTGAAACTTTTGTTGATCAAACCTGCCTCCAGCACTTGAAAAGACACCAGTTGCAAGTCCCAGCTTTCAAGGACTAGGCCTAATCGCCCAGAATCCTCCTCTGATTTTTGTTGTCGCAAATTATCCATTTAAGATAGATTAACGATTTGAAGGGCCAAAGCCTCAAAACCTGACATTATACCTAGCACAACCTTTAAATTTCATTGCAATTTAAGCCCGCTCTCTCTAGTGGAGATTTTGTATTTTTACCAGCAACGATACCAATCTTGCCTGCCGCGCTTAAGTAGCGATCGCAGGCTTTTGACATCGACGCACAGGAAACAGACATCACCCCGGCCCTAAAAGACTTTATCAGACTGTCACTTCTTCCAAATAACCCGTTTACAAAAGAGCGATCCGCCTCTGCGACTGGGGTTCTGGAGGGATCTAGAGACCTAATAGAACCCAAAATCGACTCTTCCAGCCTTTTTTCTGAATGATTTTCAGCAAACCAATCTAGTGACCGCCTGAAATCGGTCACGGTCTCGAGCAATCTAGGATCTCGATAAGAGAAAAATTTAAAGGTTCCATTATCCGCAAAATAGCCCGAACCAGAACCATAGGCACCTCCCTTTTCTCTGATTTCGGCGTGCAGAAAACCGTCTTGCAGGTATTTACCCAGAACAAATAACGCAGGAGCATCAGAAGAAGTCTCCTCCACTGCGGGAAATGCCATGGCGCAAAAATTCACTTGCGAATCAATAAGCCAGGCATCTGGGCTATGTTCACCCATATTACAGATATCAAGAGGAGCAGGATCAACGTAGTTAAGTGGGAAAAAAGCCTCACATTCTTCAGACGCGCCTTTTATTAGTTTTTCTTCTCCCATCACCATTATCTTGGGACGTTGGTTCGCAAGCTTCATCCTAATCCTTTCAAAGTTTAAGAATACTTTTTCCAGCAAGTCGCCATTTTTTGACAAGAGAATCTTTTTGATACTACTAACTGCAGTGCCTCCCTCCCATATTTCATCAAGAGCAGTTCTTTTAGAAAAGCTTCGACTTGCTGCAGTCATGGCTAGTTGA
>CACDEI010000041.1 GCA_902551695.1 uncultured Pseudomonadota bacterium | reverse complement strand
TCGGAACCGAACGGCTCAAAAATGGATAATCTCTATAAATTAGCGTGGGTCAGAGGTCTAAAAACTACTTATTACCTAAGGACGATAGGCGCGACACATGTCGAAAAAAGCACCCTAGCAGACAACAAATTAAACGCAGTAGCAAAAGAACGAATCGATCAATCGCTACTGTCAGAACCTAACTCATGCTCCATTTTGGATCCAGACTGCGAAGCATGTCAGTAAACTTAAAGAGGCAATCAAATGTTAAATTGGGATGATCCGATAGGACTAAGCAAAACTAAAGAGAACCCGCAACCAGGGAATTTGTTGATAGAGGAAAACAACCAAAGTCTGGTTGAAGACTCAAAACCGAAAAATGTCATAAATGCGAGCATAGGTGAAGGGAAAAACTCCGAGAAAGGCGCTCTCAACCACGAAGAAATTCAAGGCGTTACCGGCCTGGAGGAATTAGAATTCGGTGCAAAACGCTTAGCAGTAGACGACAAAAAAATGATTAATTGCCGAGCAGATTTAAATCAGCTTGTTCCCTTTAAATACAAGTGGGCATGGCAAAAATATCTAGATGCATGTGCTAATCATTGGATGCCACAAGAGATCAATATGAATGCTGATATCAGTCTATGGAAGAGCACTGATGGACTTACCGAGGATGAACGACTAATAATAAAAAGGAATTTAGGATTTTTCTCTACAGCCGATTCGCTCGTTGCTAATAACTTAGTGCTAGCGGTATACAGACATATAACTAATCCAGAATGCAGGCAATATCTGTTGCGGCAGGCTTTTGAAGAAGCTTTGCACACTCACGCCTACCAATACTGCATAGAAAGCTTAGGGCTAGATGAGGCAGAGATCTTTAACATGTACCGGGAAGTTCCTTCAGTGCATGAAAAAGCTGCTTGGGCTTTAAAATTCACAGATAGCCTAGGCGACCCGGATTTTAGTACTGGAACCTTGGCGGACGACCAAAGATTACTGAGGGATTTAATTGCTTTCTATGTGGTGTTTGAGGGTATATTTTTCTACGTGGGATTCGTGCAAGTTTTATCGATGGGAAGAAGGAATAAAATGACAGGAGTTGCAGAACAATTTCAGTACATACTTAGAGATGAATCGATGCATATGAACTTCGGAATAGACGTAATTAACCAGATAAAAGTTGAAAATCCGGAGCTTTGGACAAGCGCTTTCCAAGAAGAAATGAAAACTCTGGTCAAAGAAGCAGTAAAACTAGAGGTAGCCTACGCACACGATACAATGCCGAGAGGTATACTTGGTTTGAACGCCAACATGTTCGAAGACTACTTAGGTTTTATAGCGAACAGGAGATGCGCACAAATAGGACTATCTGAACCTTACCCAGGCGCTACAAACCCTTTCCCTTGGATGAGTGAAGTGATGGATTTACAGAAAGAAAAGAATTTTTTTGAAACTCGAGTTACTGAGTACCAAACGGGAGGGGCCCTGAGTTGGGATTAAAGGTAGCTTTTCGATCTTCACAAGAACACTAGAAACCACTTACTAAGCGTAAAGTTTCTAGAGTACTCCTTCCTGTAAACCCCTGTTCCCGTTGAAACATAACTCTGCGGGAACAGACTATTCCCAAAGTCAGTTTTAGGCTCCAACTAAACACCTACCACTGCGTGTTATATTCAAACCCCATCGCTCTTTATAAAGTAATATTTTTCAGTTATATTGAACCATGAACAGGGATAAAGAAGCACCTTCTAAAAGGAGAGGCAGACGCACCGATCTGAAAGTCAGGAAAGAAATTAAAGACCTTGTATCTCCTGATCCGAATAGACGCGATCTACTGATTGAATATCTCCACATTATTCAAGACAAATATGGTTGTATCGATAGTAAACAGATAGGCGCCCTGGCCAATCTCATGAAACTCTCCATGAGCGAAGTTTTTGAAGTAGCTACTTTCTATCACCATTTTATTGTTGTCCAAGACCGCACTATGGACGCCCCTAAAAAATCAATAAAAATTTGCGATTCGATTACCTGTGATTTGTTTGGCTCTGAGCAATTGATTGAGGCCATCAAAGGTAAAAACCCTCACAAAGATTTAAGCATACAAAGGGTGTCTTGTGTCGGAAGATGCGATCGAGCACCTGTTGCAGTTTATGGACAAAATACTATAGAACATGCGTCAGTCGAAAAGATAAATAAAGCCATAGAATCTAATGCTGTTGCTCCTGATCAGCCGAAATGTTTCTCTTTTCAAGAATACGGTAATGCAAATGGATACTCAATCTATAAGGAGTGTTTAGACGGATCACGATCAGTTGAAGAGATTATAAAAAATCTATCTAGATCAAATCTACGAGGGCTCGGTGGAGCTGGTTTCCCCACGGCAAAAAAATGGGAGATCGTAAGACAGCAACCAGCGCCAAGAGTTTTAGTAGTAAACATCGATGAAGGTGAACCTGGCACATTCAAAGACCGTTTTTTTCTAGAAAAAGATCCTCATAGGTTCCTGGAGGGCATGCTAATAGCGGCTTGGGCTATTTCGGCTGAGACTTGCTACATTTACCTAAGAGACGAATACGCCGGTTGTAGGCTTGCTCTACAACATGAGATTGACCTCCTGGTCAAAAGCAACACGTTCTTTGTACCAAAAATAGAATTGCGAAGGGGTGCCGGCGCTTATATCTGTGGAGAAGAGTCTGCTCTTTTGGAATCCCTCGAAGGAAAGCGGGGCATGCCTCGTCACAGACCTCCTTATATCGCGGAAAAAGGTCTATTCGGCAGACCCACCCTGGCACACAATATGGAGACCCTGTATTGGATTCGAGAAATTATCGAAAAATCACCCGATTGGTTCGCATCTCAAGGACGCAAAGGAAGAAAAGGCCTTAGGAGCTATTCGATAAGCGGTAGAGTAAGGAACCCGGGCGTCTATATTGCTCCAGCAGGTACGACAGCAAAAGAACTCATAGAGAATTATTGCGGTGGAATGCTAGAAGGACATACATTTTACGGATATTTCCCTGGAGGTGCCTCCGGCGGTATTTTGCCAGCCTCAAAAGCAGATTTACCATTAGACTTTGACTCTCTGGAAAGCACAGGCTGCTTTATAGGCTCAGCTGCGATCATTGTCCTATCATCAAGTGATCAAGCTAAAAACTCTGCGTTAAATGCAATGAAGTTTTTTGCTAGAGAAAGCTGTGGACAATGCACTCCTTGTAGAGTTGGGACAAATAAAGCCGTTCAATTAATGTCCTCTGAGAATTGGGAACTTGGCGTACTAGAGAACCTCGCAACAGTTATGGAAGATTCCTCCATCTGTGGTTTAGGACAGGCGGCCTCCAACCCGTTACGTTCGGTCTTAAAATATTTCAAGAGAGAGACTCACGATGCCGGATAACACTTTCAGATTTGTAATTGATGGACAAAGTATTGAGACTAATGGAGAGGAAACAATATTAGAGATCGCGAAGAAAAACTCGATTGCAATCCCACACTTGTGCTTCAAGGAGGGATACAAACCAGATGGCAATTGCAGGTCCTGTATGGTGGAAATAAGAGGAGAACGTGTGTTGGCTCCTGCCTGTTGCAGATTTCCAATAGATGGTATGGATGTGACTACTTCCTCCCAGCGCGTGAGGCTTAATCAAAACCTGGTTCTAGAACTCTTAGAGGCTGACCTAGGCGGTAAAGTTTTGGAAAAAGAAGAAAGACCGTCTGAATTAAAACTTTGGATGAAACACCTTAAAATCACTAAGAACCGATTTCCTCTTCGGGAACATTCTGCGGATGCTATTGACACAACAAATCCTGCGATAAAGGTCGATTTAAATCAGTGTATAAAATGCACCCGATGCTTGCGAGCTTGTCGCGATGAACAAGCTAATGATGTAATCGGTTTAGCTGAGAGAGGATCCTCAACAAAAATAATATTTGATATCCATGATCAATTGGGGAACAGCAGCTGTGTGACATGCGGAGAATGTGTTCAAGCTTGTCCTACAGATGCACTCACTTCCAAAACCGTCCCTGAGAAAATCAACCCTAATAAAACGGTAGATTCCGTTTGCCCCTATTGTGGGGTGGGATGTCTATTGAAATTCAATATTTTCGACAACAAGATAGCATCAGTCACAGGACAAAATGGCCCTTCTAACGAGTCTAGGTTATGCGTGAAAGGTAGGTACGGGTTTGACTATATCCATCACAAAGATAGATTGACACGCCCGCTCGTTAGATTAGCCGACGCTCAAAAGACATCGGATTTAATCGACCAACGTGACATTCTAAACTACTTTCGAGAAACAAGCTGGGAGGAAGCCTTAGATATTGCGGCTAAAGGATTTTCCCAGATAAAAGAAGAATTTGGTCCTCGCGCTCTAGCTGGCTTAGGCTCAGCCAAAGGGTCCAATGAGGAAGCCTATCTATTCCAGAAACTCATCCGGACTGGATTCGGTACGAATAATGTCGACCATTGTACAAGGTTATGTCACGCATCTTCAGTAGCCGCGATGTTAGAAATTTTAGGATCGGCAGCGGTTTCCAACCAAGTCAGCGATGTCCTCAAAGCTGAAGTCGTAATAATTATAGGAGCAAAGCCTACTGTTAACCACCCGGTGGCGGCAACATTCATGAAAAATGCCGCAAAAAATGGAACAAAGATTGTCGTAATAGATCCCTATCGCTCTGAACTTACTCGTCACGCAGAATATTTTTTTCAATTAACCCCCGACACCGATGTTGCCCTCCTAAACTCAATCATGCACGTAATTATTGAAGAGAAACTTTATGATATTGAATTCATCAACAAAAGAACTCTAGATTTCGAAAAATTGCGCAAATGCGTTAAGAGTTATTCTCCCAAAAAAGTTGCTCCGATTTGCGGAGTAACAGCAAAAGAAATTGAAGCTGTGGCTAGACTTTACGCTAATGCAAAAAATGCCATGATCTTTTGGGGCATGGGTATATCCCAACATGTTCACGGAACCGATAACGCCAGATGCCTGATTTCCTTGGCTCTCTTATGCGGTCATATTGGACGTTCAGGAACGGGCATTCACCCTCTTAGAGGTCAAAATAACGTTCAAGGCGCATCTGATTCTGGGCTCATCCCAATGGTTTACCCGAATTACCTCGCCGTAAACGACAAAACTAATCAAAACCGATTTGAACACTTATGGAATGTCAGTCTGGATCCTGAACCTGGGCTTACTGTGACAGAGATGACCCATTCCGCCCTCAACAAGGGTATCAGAGGGATGTATATCATGGGAGAAAACCCTGCTATGTCTGATCCTGATTTAAATCATGCGAGAACAGCTTTTAGTCAGTTGGACCATCTCGTTGTTCAGGATATCTTTTTTACAGAAACTGCAGGATTTGCTGATGTTGTCTTCCCCGCTTCAGCATTTCCCGAAAAAACTGGCTCTTTCACTAATACAGATAGAAGAGTCCAAATAGGAAGACAAGCACTAGATCCCCCAGGTGACGCCAAACAAGATATTTGGATCATAGAAAATTTAGCAAGAAAGCTAGGACTTAATTGGAATTACGCTAGCGTTCAAGAAATCTTCAACGAACTTCGCGTTGCCAATGACTCAATCTCCGGAATATCATGGGAAAACCTTAACAAGCACAATTCCTTAACCTATCCTTATAATGCCGATGAACACAAAAGTGAATCTGTTCTATTCCAACACAATTTCCCCACCCCTTCAGGAAAAGCCCGCTTCATTCCAGCAAATTATACAAAAGCTGACGAGTTACCCTGCGAATCATTCCCGTATATACTCATTACTGGAAGGCAATTGGAGCATTGGCATACTGGTTCTATGACAAGCAGAGCGCGCGTTTTAAGTACTTTGGAACCCGTTCCAGTGATTAGCTTGAACCCCGCTGACATTAAGGAGCTTGGCCTCAGAGAAGATGAGACGGTGATAATTGAATCTCGTAGAGGGCGAATATCTTCTAAAATTCGGGCTGATAGTCGAATTCAGCCTCAAACGGTTTTTATGGCTTTTTGTTACAGAGATGCAGCTATTAATCTTCTTACTAACTCTGCAATGGACCCAATTGGAAAAATTCCCGAATTTAAGTTTTGTGCTGTCCAAGTTAGACCGGAGGGATAAGAAAATTAACTCGGAGAGTGGGCCAATTTCGATTTTACCGCACGCTCGACCTTAGTGAGGACTTTTTTAACTGCGTTCTTACCTATTCGTACCTTAGTTAAGTTTTCCGTCACCTTATCAAAATTATTCGGAATGCGTGTTGGTTCTCCCACTACTATAGCCCCAAACATACCGACAGCAACATGAGGATTACATTTGTAAATATATAGACCCTCTTTATCCAAGGTTACTGTAAAGCCTTCCTCCCCCATTTTCGACTTCCAATTTTGGGCTCCAGACGGAAGCATGTTCTCAATAGATTCACTATCATGACCAATCATCCCGATGAATTTTATCCGATCGCCTGTTTTGGCAAACGTAACAGAAGGTTTCCATTCCATACCGACCCCTTTAACTACGTGCTCACTAGAGAATGTTTCAGTAGAAAGAAAAAAAAGAAATATCAGCTTAAAAAGAGAATTTTTTAACATGCCTATTAGCCCAATTTTCATATATTTGACAGAAGTTTTATTCGACATTATAACCCTAATTTTATCCTTTTTATCCTACCAAAGAGTTGAAATTGTCAATTTTTAGTTTGTTTTTTGGATACCTCTTTATTAGTATTTAACGAACTCACGTCTTTTGGTATTACGCATAGTAGTTCCATACGTAAAATTTAATTTAGGACACTCTAGATGAAAGAAGGAAGAGATTTTCAGTCGAGGAGAAGCTTTATTTTCACTCCGGGAACTAGGCCAGAACTTCTCTCAAAAGCTTTTGAAAGCGGTGCCGATATAGTTTGTCTAGAACTAGAGGACGGAGTAGCCCCTGATGAAAAAAATAAGGCACGCCAAAACGTAGTAAAACTTCTCAAAAGTACACCCGTAAAAGAATCTTGCGAGCTAGTAGTACGTGTGAATTCTCTCAGGACTAGATTTGGGCTTGATGATCTTGTGGCTTTTTTGGATATGCTCCCCCCCCTTACCATTATGCTTCCAAAGGTAGAGTCTGAAGATGAAGTGAAAATAATAGATGATCTTTTTCTAGAAAGTAATCAGCAGATCAATCTGCAGGTAATTATCGAAACCAACAAAGGGCTGGAGGCCTGCTTTGAGATAGCTCAATCAAGTCCTAATATAACTGCGTTATTCTTTGGTGGGGTAGACATGGCGGCAGATCTTCGCTGCAGTGGCACTTGGGACTCTCTGTTATACGCCAGATCAAAATTAGTCCACGCAGCGGCTGCAGCCAACATAGATTCTTTGGACGTACCATTCTTAGACCTTAATGACGAGAATGGTTTACTAGAACAGGCCACCCTAGCAAAAGAGCTAGGGTTTTCAGGGAAGGGTGCTATCCATCCAAAACAAATTCCCGTTATAAATTCTATTTTTACTCCTTCTCCTGAAGAAATAGCGTATGCAGTAAGAGTAATAGAGGAATTTAAAAAAGCTGAGAGTGGACTAGTGGTATTAGACGGCAAGCTAATAGAGAAACCAGTCTTACGGGAGATGGAAAGAAAACTAGCTTTTATGAATCAAGAGAGTTAGCTGTCTAACACCACGAAACAGTTAATCCCCCCCCAGGAAAAAAACCGCATCCATAGCTTCCTCACGAGTGGGGATTATTGCTTGATACTCCGAAGAATTGTACCATTTTTCAGCATCCTCTTTATTCGGGAACTTTGCTATAACCATCATCGGGTGCTCAGATTCTCCCGCTAAAACTTTCACCGGACCACGGACAACGATTTCTCCTCCATTTGCCAATATGCTAGGGCCAGCAACTGCTGCGTATTCATCATATTTTCCATCATTTTTTTTTCTTGCGTGCACAACAACGTATGCTGCCATCCTAATTCTCCTTATTCTATATCGGTTACAAAGACATATTAAATCTACAGGACTAACGTTCACCCGTCCAGTTTGATTTAGCTAGGATTCCCCTGCTTTTAGAAAAGCCAAGCCTGACAAAGATGAAATATTCAACCTACAATTTTTCTTAACTGGCGTAACTTCTTAGGCTTGAGTAAGGCCAATTTTTTCCAGTCTAGAGAGCTTTTTTATTTGGGCCTCCCGTCTTGCCGCACTGGCTCGATCAATATATTTTTCTGAATACAGAAGTGTCACAGGTAACCTTCCTCTGGTGTACCTCGCTCCAACTCCTTTTCCATGTTGTTCAAGCCTACGCCTAATATTATTAGTTATACCTGTATACAAAGTTCCATCGACACACTCTAAAATATACACGCACCATTTCATTGTTGGCTGGCCAGGCTTCCCTGTTTTCCTATCACGCCCGCTTCTAGCTCAATCAAGATTCAAACCCAGACGTTTCAACATTTTCTTTTGAAGGTACCAAAAGTATCTAAATTGTCCAAATGGGACTGCTACTACGATCAATAAGCACTGATAACATAAGAACAATGTAAAGATACGAGATAACCAATAAAAAATATTTCCCATTGTCGCCGAATCAATTCCAAAATATAAAAGAAGATG
The DNA here is from genome assembly GCA_902551695.1 of uncultured Pseudomonadota bacterium. Classification (GTDB taxonomy): domain Bacteria; phylum Pseudomonadota; class Gammaproteobacteria; genus TMED69. The sequence continues at coordinate 2,241 of CACDEI010000041.1, read as the reverse complement.
TCCTGAACATAGGACTGACAAGGTTCCAGTGACGGCGAACACTAAATTTACCATCAAGAACTGCCTACCACTATTTATTCGCAACTTTCGAAATACTTTTGTTCGTAAAGACACTCGACACCTTACATTGGATAAATTTTTAAAAGACCTAGCTTTGACACAATTACCTGAAATGATGTTCCATTATAGCTGTTTTGAAATGCTTTGTAGATATAAAACAGCAATGATATTTTGTTTTCCTGCGAATTTCTCTCAACAAGGAAAGGACAAACCACAGCCCTAAATTAGCAGCTGACACCAAGGAAGCATGATTACTCTGCATTTTTCTCTAGGTAATTTTTTATTATTGAACAATGACTAAGACATGAAGTAAGGTGAGCTATATATCATCGATAATTTAAAGACTTTGGAGGTCTGTAATGAGAAAAGGGATCGTTTGGATTTTCCTCACTTTACTCACTCTTGAATTAGCAGCGCAAGAGGGGGCCAATATCATTAAGGAATATAGGATGAAAGGAAGAAACAAATTTGTCGGAAAAGAAGTCGTGACCGTCAGAACCTTTTGTATAGACGGATACAAATTCTTAATAAGTGGAACATCCTTTATCCAATTTTACGAGGACCAAGACGGTCTTCCAATGCCGGCAAAATGTGATGTAAATTAAAACTACGTCTTTCTTAAGTTACACCTAATTTGTCTTTAATTCTTATACGCACCCCTTGATTAGGCAAACCATCACAAAGAACCTCTATTTTACCGTTTAAATTTGGACTTTGTTCAATGAAAACCTTCCACCTATACTTTCTTCGAAATACTCTCCAAGCCGAAATCCAGGTGATCAGAAAAGTTACTAAAACTAAATATTCCACTTACCCACCTCCATCATTTTATGTTTTTCCAGCCATCCTAGTCGCTGTTCAATAGACTCTCGATTTCCGCAACTTTAACAATCGCAAAAATGAGCAGACCCACAAACATTACGACCAAGGTCAAAATTAATAATAGAATCCCGATATTCATCTATTGTTATGCTTATTCCTATTTTTGTTTAAACCCCACGGACATCCAACCAAGACCCAAGTTCTAAATCCGTAATGGAAGAATAAAATAGTCTTTCCTGTTGTAAATTTCCGTTTGACTCTAACTTTTCCTTTCGAATCACAGACTTTTCCCTCCACCACGCATACCAGTCCTCCCCCGTAGATTTAAGCTCTGCAGGAGTGATCAAGTCAGTTAGAAATTCCTTGTAATTGGAATAGAGTGGCATTAGATATATTTTCCTTTGATGATTATGAAAATACTGTCTAGCGTTTATACCTAGTATTTTAAAAATAGTAGCCAAACTTGATTGTACTGGAGAGGTTTGAGAAATACTTTTCTCATAAAGTTGCCGATAGTTTTGACGATACCAAGTTCTCCAGAATTGCCACTCTTGTCGCAAAGGTTTTATCAACATCCGTCCACTAGAAGAACCCAGCTTTTTCCAATAATTCATTCCATCGTATTGACCTAAACCGTCATGTAGACTAGACGAAACAATTGCTACTATTTTGGTTTTATATTTGTCTTCCCATACGGGAATCAAATGCCTAACGAAAAGAGAAATGAATTTCCCCCCTAAGTAATTGTAACCAAAGGGTTGACTAGGGCAACAAACATTTAGATTCACGACACATTCCCTATTCCGTTCTCTTTGGACTGTGTTCCAACCAATGTGTTCATCTCTCGTTTTCAATTTACAGGAATCACTATTTAGGGATACTAACCCCAAGATCCTAAAGCCTAGTGCATTGGTGAATCCGGCTACAGCGCCAAGACTTCGACCTGGACTTTTATTAAATTCGGCCGAGTGCATTCCCACTCTGCAAATGTTCCATGCCGCCTTGGAAAAGCCCCTCTCTCCAACAACTCTCATTTCCACCTGATCAATTGCACTCGAGTGCTTCCAAAATTCATCCAACTCACGCGCTGATGGCAACATTTTTTCACATACTTCCATCTCTGCCTCAGAATATTTAAGAAAATCTAGTTCATCTTTTTTACGAACTAACATTAGCTCTTCGCTATCCAGTTGGTTTAGATAATCTAGGTGTTCAATTAATTCTCTTCTTTTTTCTGAACCAATGTTTGTTAACTCCAAACAGTAAGGGAAAGTTTCCTTAATTATTTCTTGTATTTTTGGTAGCTCTAAGTCTGAGTTACTTAAAACTTTTCTAAGGTTTTCGTCTTGTTCCTCCTGA
>CACDEI010000040.1 GCA_902551695.1 uncultured Pseudomonadota bacterium | reverse complement strand
TAATGTCAACCAGTGCGCTACCCACTACGACAGCATCCGATAATTTAGCAGCCTCCCGAGCACTATCAGGCGTTTTTATGCCGAAACCAAGGCCAATAGGCAACCTAGTACCCTTACGGACGAGTTCTAAAGAATTCCGTATATTGGAAGTGGAAATACTCTTGTCTCCAGTAACACCTTTAACCGACACGTAATAAATGAATCCCGCGGCAAGTTCCCCAACCTTTTTTATTCTATCCTCCGAGGAGTTAGGAGCTATTAGAAAAATTTGTCTTACACCATTCAGCGTCAAAATCTTATTCTGCGGAACTGATTCTTCTGGAGGAAGATCTACCACCAAAACACCATCTACGCCAGACGCCTTTGCTTCCTTTGCAAACCTCTCAAACCCCAGCCTTTCAAAAGGATTCATATAGCCCATAAGAATTACTGGGGTGCTAGCATTCCTCTCTCTAAATGTCCGCACCAGCATAAAGATGCTAGATAAATCGGTTCCAGCAGCAAGAGATCGTTCGCTCGCCCTTTGAATGGTAGGGCCATCCGCCATAGGATCTGAAAAAGGCACACCTAATTCAATTACATCCGCCCCCCCGTCCACCAATGATTGCATGTAATCTAGAGTGTTCTCAATGGAGGGGTCCCCAGCGGTGATAAAGGTAATTAAGCCTTTCTCACCTTTTGATCGCAGACTTTCAAAACAGCTTTCAATTCTACCCATAACATCCTCGAAAATTAAATTCCATAGTCATATAGTTATTGATTTGACATCGGCCACCGTCATTAAATCTTTATCCCCCCTGCCCGATAAGTTGATAATTATTATCTGGTCGCTTCTCATTTCGCGCGCGAGCTTTTCTGCATGAGCTAACGCATGGCTAGTCTCGAGTGCAGGTATTATACCCTCTAAGAGACACAATCGTTCAAATGCTACCAAAGCTTCTACATCTGTAACAGTTTCATAGGTTGCGCGACCCACATCTTTGAGCCAAGAATGTTCTGGCCCTACTCCGGGATAATCTAGTCCCGCTGAAACGGAGTGGGTAGCGCTGATTTGGCCAACTTCGTCTTGCATCAGATAAGTACGGTTACCATGTAGAACTCCAGGGCTTCCGGCGCTCAGTGGGGCAGAGTGCTTACCAGTAGAAACGCCCTCACCTCCAGCTTCCACACCAATGAGTTTAACCTCTTCATCCTCCAAAAAAGGATAAAAAAGACCCAAGGCATTTGATCCCCCTCCAACACAGGCGACGAGGGCGTCAGGCAATTTGCCTTCAGACTCCAAACATTGGCTCTTCGTCTCTTCTCCAATAACTGACTGGAAATCACGAACTATTTGGGGGTAAGGATGCGGGCCAGCTACAGTGCCGATTATGTAATAAGTATCATCCACATTAGTTACCCAGTCTCTTAAGGCCTCATTCAGCGCATCTTTGAGGGTTCGGGAGCCTGAATCGACCGCACAAACTTCAGCCCCTAGTAATTTCATCCTAAATACATTTGGAGATTGCCTCTTAATATCCTGGCTTCCCATGTAGATTGTGCACTTCATTCCTAATCTAGCGGCAACTGTAGCAGTTGCCACTCCATGCTGCCCTGCTCCAGTCTCAGCGATTACTCTTGGCTTACCCATCCTTTTTGCCAATAACCCTTGCCCAATAGTATTGTTCACTTTGTGGGCTCCAGTATGATTCAAATCTTCTCTTTTCAAGTAAATTTTTGCGCCACCTATATCCTTCGTAAGGCGTTCAGCAAAATACAATGGAGTTGGCCTGCCTACGTATTCATTCAAATCCCGCCTCAAGCTACTTAAAAAGTCTGGATCGGCTTTAAAACGGTTGTAGGAATCTTCCAGATCAGTGAGAGGCCCCATCAATGTCTCCGCAACAAATTTGCCCCCATATTGACCGAAATGACCATTCGCGTCTGGAAGGCTTTTCATTGATTTTATATCAGCTTTAAGTTTGGCCATTAAATTCCCTCTGCTTGGCTAATGTGATGAAATCCTTAAGTTTCGACTTATCTTTTTTTCCTTTATCGCTTTCGACACCGCTACATACGTCTACCGCGAAGGGCTTGGTCATCTTTATAACTTTACGTACATTTTGAGCATTGAGGCCTCCAGCTACGATATAGGGCTTATTCATTGATTTGGGTATTAGCTCCCAATCAAATGTTTTTCCTGTACCACCTGCTAAATTAGAATCACCTGTATCAAATAAAACAGCCGATGACCTATTGTATCTACTAACTTTTTCCACAACGTCAGCACCTTGCATCATTTTAATCGTTTTAAACCAGGGCAAACCAAAAGAGTCACAAAGCGACTCTTCCTCTTCACCATGAAACTGGAGGCAACCTATCCCTGAAACATCAATCACTTTCCTAACATCTTCAAATTTCAGATCCACAAACAAACCGACCGTACTTACAAATGGTGGCAACCCTGCAATTATTTCTGCAACTTTTTCTGGTGACACATATCGGGGGCTTGGCGGATGAAAAATAAAACCTATAGCATCAGCACCTAAGGCTATTGCATCACTTGCATCAACCTGATTCGTTATCCCACAAATTTTGACTCTTACTGTAGTCACAACAACTCACCGGCATTATTTTTTCTTAGTATACCAAATATCCGACTTATGAGTTGAAACCAAAAGCTCTAAACTGAGATTTCTCAGGTCCAGTCAAAATAATTTTTCGCAGTTTTACAAGGTATTCCAAACTCTTGTGGGTAATCTACCGAGGCCAGGTATAAGCCCGAGGGAGCAGCAGTCGCACTATTCATACTTCGCCTCTTAGAGAGCAGCACTTTCTTAGCCCAGCTCGGCTCCTTCTTACCACTGCCAACATCTATCAGAAGACCTGCTATATTGCGGACCATTTTTTGCAGGAACCCGTTTGCTTTTATAGTGATCACAACAAATTCCTGCCTCCTAGATACCCTTATATCTTTTATCTCTCTAACGGGGGACTTGGCTTGGCAACCTCGTGCTCTAAAGGAAGAAAAGTCATGCTCCCCAAGCAAGAAATTTGCGGCCTCTGACATTCTCTTTTCATCCAGACTTCTTGACACCCAAGTGGTGGAATCAAACAATTTACCCGATCGGAACTTTCGATTAAAAATCACATATTGGTAGGTTCTCGCCAAAGCAAAGTATCTAGCATGAAATAATTCCGGAACACTTAAACACCAAGAAATACTTAAATCCTTCGGTAAATTTGAATTGCCACCTTGTATCCAAGAATAATGCTCCCGATACACAGAGGTGTCAAAGTGCGCGACCTGGCCTAGTGCATGTACTCCAGCATCAGTTCTCCCAGCGCAAATCAAAGACACTGTCGAATTAGCAACCTCGGAGAGAGCAGTTTCCAACTCTTCCTGAGCAGTTCTTACTCCCTTTTGCCGCTGCCAACCAAAAAAATTTGCTCCATGATACTCAACACCAATCGCCAAGCGCATTACAGCCACCCTAAAAGATACTTATTTCAGCATTCGAGATCGGAGAAACATTTCTAATCCTTCTTATCTTCAATAGGACGAATTGATAAAACTGAGTCTTCTTCCGCATCAATATCTAGATCCATTTCGAAAGTTAAGGAATCAGGCAAACTTCGGCTTCCTTGTTCATCGATATCTTTCTCAAGATCATCAGCATCAGCTAGATTACCATGTTCTTCAAAATCTCCGCCTGTCTCTGTGTCCACCTTTTTCTCTTCATTTACTACTTTTGCGGAGTGGGCAGAGAATTTCTCCTCTAGGCTTTTCCCAAGGGCTTTTATATCCAACCACTCAGTCGTAGACGGCCCTATGATTTGTTCAGCCTCAACCGCAGCTGCCTTGAACTCTTCTAAATCACCCATTTCCCCCAAAACCGTAAGAAGTTTTATCCTATAGGATGACTCTGTGGGATTATCTAGGATCGCTTGTTCAAGCATTTGTTTAGCCTCCTCATATCTCTCATAGGCCAAATAGACATTTAGGCCAGCAATGGGATCCTTTTTTGCAATAACCGCATCTGGCTGACCATGTTTTTCATCACCTGGTTGAGTCTTAAGATTCGAGACCATACCACTAACCTCTTTTGAAATTTGAGCAGACTCACTTTCGACGCTACTCGGATAGCTGATAGCCTCAGTAATTGGGGATTCTCTTTTTTTTCGTATCCTAGAAAAATATAATAGGCCCAAAATACCTACTAAGAAAAAAAGAAAGACCCAAGCGGAAACACGAAAAAGGGAATGCTTCTCGCTAGAACTATCTGCTAACACCTCTACGGAAGCATTGTTTAGTTTTTCAATCTCAAGCTTCAGAGCCTGTATCTGCTGTAGTTGGACAGCTGATTCTTCTTTTAATAGAGTAATGACTCCTTCCGACTGTTTCAGCCTGTCTTCCAGTTCAGCAGTCTGAACGGCTTGCACCGCAACTTCCTCTTCCAAAAGCGCTGTTTTAACATCAGTTTCATCTAAATCCTCAATCTGCGGCTCCAAAAGCTCTAATCTAGCCTTATCTCCATTATCCGGTTCAGACCTGGGCAAACTACCTTTCGATTTCTTCCAGTCTGCATATTGACGAGATACTTCGACTCGTGCTTCCTGCTTGTTAATACCTATTATCTCCTCAATTGAAGGAACAATAAGTTTAGACCCTTGTAATAGAACGTTAATATTTCCCTGTCTAAACGCACTAGGATTCTTTTTTGCGAGCGCTAACATCATCTGCTCCACGGAGACATTATCATTTGGCTTATGTATTTTAGCCAAAGGCCAAAGAGTATCGTTCCGTCCAATAGGGCCTATAATGCTTTTAACGTTTACTGTTCTAGAGGTTTTGAAATTACTTTTTTTGTTGGAGGCATAGCTTTTTGGATCCAGAAGCACGGTAAACTTCTTGGACATAGAATTACCCATAGAAGTGTACTCCAGGATGAAGGTTAAATAAGGATCGGATATAGGTTCTTTAGACCAAACTCTAATGTAAGGTAGCGCGCCAAGTTTATTTTCCAGAGAAAAGTTGAGCTTTAATAAGGCAGGCTTATAGGCAACCTCTAAAAGTTCAAAAACGTTCCTTGGCGCCAACCCAACGTTGGCCGTATTTTGATTGGCGTTAACTTTTCCTTCAAGGTTTATTTTAGCCTCAAAATTCTCATTTAAAAAAGATGAAACCTCTATTTTACCTAATCCAAGAGCGAATGAAGAAAGTGGAAAAAAGAGTAAAACTATTCCTATAGCCTTTGCAACGTCGAAAGCTTGTCTATTTTTTAAAATCACTTTTAACGCGCTCTTCATTGTTAGGAAGATATCATAAATGACTTTGCACCAGTATTTCAGCTATCTGAACACTATTGAGAGCGGCACCTTTTCTAATATTATCGGAGACCACCCACATACTTATTCCTCTAGGATGAGATATGTCTTCTCGAATTCTTCCAACAAATACATCATCATTTTCTACCGCATGCTCTATTGGGGTGGGGTATCCCCCATCGTTTCGATCATCAATTACAGTTACCCCCGGCGCCTTTTGCAACGCAAGGGTCACCTGTTCACGACTTACTTTTCTATTAGTCTCGAAGTGAACAGCTTCTGAATGTCCAAAAAATACGGGAACCCTCACAGCCGTTGGATTTACCTCGATGGACGGACATTCCATTATTTTTTTTGTCTCCCAAACCATCTTCATTTCCTCTTTGGTATAGCCGTTATCTTGAAACTCATCAATATGTGGCAAACAGTTAAAAGCAATCTGGGCGGGATAAACATTTGATTGGATTGCACGAGCATTTAATAGGTCACTTGTTTGATTGGCCAACTCTGTAATACCTGATTTTCCGCTACCTGACACTGCTTGATAGGTCGCTACGTTTACTCGGGAAATCTCCGCGATATCATGAATAGGCTTAAGAGCAACCACCATTTGAATTGTGGAGCAATTCGGATTCGCAATTATACCTCTATTTTCGTATGCTCCTACCTGCTCAGGGTTAACCTCAGCCACCACAAGCGGGATATCATCGTCATAACGAAAAGCTGACGTATTATCTATTACTACAGCGCCCGACTTCGCTGCTTTAGGTGCGAACACTTTAGACACATCTCCTCCGGCCGAAAAAAAAGCTATGTCCACTCTGTTGAAGTCAAAACTATCTAGAGAAGTTACCGACAAACCACCCTCTCCAAATTCCACCCGCTTGCCTTCTGACTCAGTGCTAGCTAAAGCATAAACTTCCCCAACAGGGAAGCTCCTTTGGCTTAAAATTGCCAACATCGTCTCTCCAACAGCTCCCGTCGCACCCACAACCGCAACATTAAATTTTCGAACTGACTCAACCATTAAATTAAGTTCTCTATGTTTACACAAACTTGTTCGGTCATTTCCCTTGTCCCCAGACAAAGGGACTGCTGCTGGGAAATATCAACGGTTCGATATCCGGCTGAGAGCACTTTATCAACTGCAACTTTCACCAAATCTGCAGCAGTTTTTTCACCTAAGCTGTAACGAAGCATCATCTCAACTGACAATATCATTGCCAAGGGATTAGCGACATTTTGACCTGCTATGTCAGGAGCAGATCCGTGTACAGGCTCATATAATCCAAAACTCTTGGAGTTAAGAGATGCAGATGGGAGCATTCCAATTGACCCAGTCAGCATGGCTCCTAAATCGGACAAAATATCGCCAAACATATTTCCTGTCACTATGACGTCGAATTGTTTTGGTTGCCTAACTAGCTGCATTGCCGCGTTGTCAACATACATATGGTCCAGAGCGACTTCAGGATGTTCTGATCCCACCTCAGAGACTACCTCTCTCCAAAGCTCAGAAACTTCTAACACATTCGCCTTGTCCACTGAGCAAAGCTTGAAACCCCTTTTCTTGGCGATATCAAAAGCCGCAATTGCTATCCTTTTTATTTCGTTTTCATCATACACGAGAGTGTTATAACCTACCTTTACTCCATCATTTCGCGTATCTATCCCTCTTGGTCTCCCAAAGTATATTCCGCCCGTCAACTCCCTAATTATCATGACATCCAATCCAGAAACTACATCTGACTTCAAAGATGAAGCATCTGAAAGTGCTGGGAAAAGAGTTGCGGGCCTTAAATTACAAAATAAATCTAGCTCAGACCTGAGTCGTAATAACCCACTTTCTGGACGCAACTCCCGATCCAAAGTATCCCACTGCGGACCTCCAACGGCACCAAAAATAGCCGCATCGGCAGACCTCGCCAATTTGAGTGTTTCTTCGGGTAAAGGATTTCCGGAGTCTTCAAAGGCTGCCCCCCCTAGTAGGGCAAACTCTTTTTCATAAGTCGTACCCGTCACTCTCTCGAGACTATTTAGAACCTGAATTGCAGCATCCACAACCTCTGGCCCTATACCATCGCCAGGAAGAATTAATAGCTTATGAGTCATTATTTTAACTTTACTTACTTGGTTTGGTGTAGAATATATCAAAGATTAACATTAATGTACGTTATCGTAGCATCGAATAAAAAGATTCCCGCTGATAGAATAAATAAACTGAGCAAAAAGCATGAACCCGGGTCTCGACAAATTACAAGACTATCCTTTTGAACGCTTGCAAAATCTTAAAAGCAAAGTACCTTTAAAAGATCATTCATCCATAATAGATCTTTCTATTGGGGAACCAAAAACCGAGTTACCCGAACTTATCCAACATGCTTTGATGGAATCTTCTGATCAAATATCTTTTTATCCGTCAACTCGAGGAACCGATGCTCTACGACAATCCATTGCAAGTTGGCTTTGCAGACGGTTTCAAATACCTGAGGATAAATTGTCCCCAGACGAAAACATACTGCCAGTAAACGGGACGCGAGAAGCCCTTTTTGGAATCTCTCAAGCCCTTGCTGATACAAAGAATCGTAAATACGTCGCTCTACCGAATCCTTTTTATCAAATCTATGAAGGCGCTGCTTTTTTAGCCGGTGCTCAACCATTTTTCATGCCCTGTCCGGAAAGCCGCGGTTTTTCTCCTAACTTTGAATTAATTGAGCCTTCGATTTGGATGGAAACGAGCTTAGTTTATGTTTGCTCTCCAAATAACCCATCTGGTTCTATCTTGAATCCGGCAGATTATGAATATTTACTTAAAATGGCTGATATTTATAACTTTATTGTGGTTGCAGATGAATGCTACAGCGAAATTTATCAAGACGAATCAAATCCACCATTAGGACTTTTAGAGTGGTGCGACCGCAGTGGTCGAGATGGATATGATAAATGCCTTGTAGTAAATAGCCTTTCTAAAAGATCTGGAGTGCCTGGCTTGAGATCGGGTTTCGTGGCCGGTGATAAAAAAATATTAGAAAAGTATTTCAGATACAGAACCTATCAGGGAGGGGCGATGTCGTTGCAAGTCCAAGCTGCTAGCCTCGCAGCGTGGGCAGATGAGGAACATGTTGTTAAAAATAGATTTCACTACAGAAAAAACATGGGGCTAATTGAGGGAATTTTTGACGACAAGAAAATAAAGACCCCGGAAGCAGGATTTTTTCTTTGGCTCGAACTACCTATCGATGACATCGACGCGACCAGCCTGTTATTACAACGGGGAGGTATTTTGGTTTTACCAGGTCAGTTTTTAGCCCGCGAAATAAATGGAATTAACCCTGGTTCAAACTATATAAGAGTAGCTTTAGTAAATGACATGGAAGTTTGTCGCAAGGCTTTAATGACAATAAAAGAATTTTTTTTTAGTGGAGAGGTTCAATCGTGAAAGAAATCATAGAAAAAGCATTCGAGAGTATGCACGAACTTGCTGACGCACCTAACTTAACAACCATCAAAGAGGCTGTCGATGAAACTCTTAATCAGCTGGATACCGGTGCTCTTAGGATTGCAGCTCCCTCTGCTGCGGGGTGGATAGTAAATGAATGGGCAAAGAAGGCCGTTCTCCTATCTTTCAAACTGTCGGAAAACAAACACTATAAAGATGGCACTACAAGCTATTTCGACAAGGTCCCTATGAAATTTGAGAACTTCACGGATGAAAATTTTCGGAACCTAGGCGCTCGGGTCGTGCCACATGCTACGGTTAGAAGAGGAGTTTTTATTGGTAAGAACGTCGTTTTGATGCCAAGTTACGTGAACATCGGAGCCTACGTTGGGAATAATAGTATGATAGATACTTGGGCTACCGTGGGTTCTTGCGCCCAGATAGGCGAAAATGTCCACTTATCTGGTGGTGCGGGTATCGGAGGGGTACTTGAACCTTTGCAAGCGCACCCCACAATTATTGAAGATAATTGCTTTATCGGGGCTAGATCCGAGGTAGTAGAGGGTGTAGTGATAGGTAAAGGATCTGTATTATCGATGGGTGTTTATATAGGTCAAAGCACCAAGATTTTCAATCGAGAAACTGGGGAAATCACATCTGGAAAGATTCCCCCTGGCTCGGTTGTGGTGCCTGGCTCCTTGCCCGCAGAAGACAGAAGTCACAGTCTATATTGTGCAGTGATAGTTAAAACTGTAGATGAAAAAACCCGATCTAAGGTAAGTATAAACGAGCTATTGCGAGACATTTAAGAAACCCTCGTATTAATTTCTTCAATAGCTTTGACAACCCCACCCGCTACTAGATTAATGTGTTTCCTATCTTCACCCTCAAGCATCACTCGGATTAAAGACTCTGTACCAGAGGCTCTCACAAGTATTCTTCCCGAATCGCCCAAAGTGTTTTTTGCCTGCTTTACGGCCTTCTTCAGCGTCGCCTCCTCCAAAACTTTCACTTTATCTGCAACTAACACGTTTACCAATACTTGAGGAAATTTGATCAAGCCTTTTCTAAGCTCACTTAAAGATCTTCGACTAGATGCCATGCTACTAAGAACCTGTAAACAGGCTAAGAGGCCATCGCCAGTCGCGGCTATGTCACGACAAATGACGTGCCCTGACGTTTCGCCCCCCAAAGCCCAACCTCGTTCATTGAGTTTTTCCATTACGAATCTGTCTCCTACCTCCGCCCTTTCAAATCCTAATCCCAGGCCAATGATACTCCTCTCTAGACCAAGGTTTGTCATTGAAGTTCCAACGACACCCCCCAATTTGCGGTTAGATAACAAGTAGTAATTCGCCAAAACAAATAAAATATCATCTCCATCGAGGACCTCACCTCGCTCATCTACCATTACCAATCGGTCACCATCGCCATCGAATCCCACTCCAACAGCAGCACGGGAATCAATCACGGCTGCACACAGGGAATTTGGATTCGTCGATCCTACAGAGGAGTTAATATTATAACCGTTAGGTTCACAACCTATCTGCTCAACCCTCAGTCCGCAACTTTTCAGAATGCTAGTGGCAACTCTAAAATTAGAACCATGAGCGCAGTCAACGATTATTTTTAGCCTCTCTAAGCCCTCGATATCCTTAGAGTGAGCTTGACACATATCCTTATAATTGGCTTCCCAGTCAGAACAATATCTAACAGTAGCCCTCGAATCCTTCGTTATAACTAGGCCTTTTTGTTGTCCTATGCTATCTGCCAGCGCGATTTCAATTTCCCGGGAAACTTTCTCACCATTTTTTCCGAATAACTTAAAACCATTATCCTGAAACGGATTATGAGATGCGCTAATCATGACTCCACCTGCAGCGGAATAGGTTTTCACCGAATAGGCCAAAGCCGGCGTAGAGGTTATCCCCTGCAGCTCAACGGATGTTCCTGAAGCTACTAAACCTTTTACTAAAGAAGACTCTAGGGTTGAACCTGAGATACGGGTATCCCTTCCCACTAGTATTACCGACTCCTCTGAACCGGCACCAAGAAGCCTGCCTATAGCCCATCCGAAAACTTCGGCAAAGTTCTCCGTAATAGGATAGAAACCAAATCGACCTCTTATTCCGTCAGTCTCAAACAATTTTTCTCTAACAGATGCCATACGCAGAAGTACACGCGATCTCTTTTACACAAGTTAGCTTTAGCCGCTAAAACAGTTTTGAGTCATTTATAAAATTAAATCAGTGGAGACTAGCCGGACCGCCAATCTTTCCAT
>CACDEI010000039.1 GCA_902551695.1 uncultured Pseudomonadota bacterium | reverse complement strand
CTCCAACATCAATGCAAAAACTACATTTCTCTTCTGAGCCGGCAGTGATGATAACGGTGGCACCAATAGCTTTTGCAACTTGAGTAGCCATAACCCCAATTCCACTACTTCCTCCGTGGATTAATATGACCTCTCGCTCAGTGAGACGTCCTCGTTCAATAACATTATGGTAAACAGTAAAAGCTGTTTCCGGTAACGCTGCGCCCTCGTAGAAATTAAAATTTTCGGGAAGGCTCAAGCAATGGCTAGCATTTGCAGCACAATACTCCGCGTAGCCTCCTCCGTGAGTCAAAGCTACTACGGCCTTTCCAAGCCAATCATCTCTCACCCCAGTCCCGACCTCGACAACTTTGCCGCTCACTTCAAGTCCAGGCAGTGGGCTAGCCCCGCTTGGCACTTGATATAGCCCTTGTCTTTGCAAGATATCTGGGCGGTTCACCCCCGCTGCAACCACCTCCACCAAAACCTCATTATCACCAATTTTAGGTGCATCTATGTGACACAGTTGCAATTGTTCGGGTCCGCCTGCTTCTTTTATTCTTATTGCACGCATTTTGCTCATAAATCTTTTGGTTCCTAATTTAAATTATTATCTGGATAGTTAAACTCTAGGTCGGAGTAAATTTGAGTTTCCAAATCATCCCCCTCCACGGTGTGATTCTTCAAGATTTCACTCAACACTTCGTTATCCTCTCTCCCATCCCAATTCTTAACATAGCCTCCTGTTTTGTAGCCATGATCCTGCCTAAAGCGATTTAACACGTTTTTGCCAATGTAGAATTGATAAAGACTATCAAAAGGAATCTCGCAGGTTCGGAGAATCGCTCCGAACTCACCTACTGAAAAGCGTTTTGCGCACAAGCAAGCTTGTGCAAATTTTTCAACCGATGCATGAAACCCATCCTCCTTCCCTATTTTATCCCACTCCTCGTCAACACTGGCGGCTATAGAACTCCAACTCGATTCACTCACTAGCAAGTCACTGATACCGAAATGCCAGATATCAACAATTTCAAGTAGAACTTGTTCCATGTCGGGAGTGTCTTTTTTCCACCACTTCCATCCACCGTAATGTTCCATAAGCTCCGCGCATTCGATCCAAATGGCACGATACCACTCTCTGTTCTTTTCAGCCCAGTTCTCATCTATTTGTCGATTAACTGCGTCCTGCATTGACATCATCTTTAAAATCTTTTGCATTCGAGATGTAGACATTGACACTTCCATCCAATAGTATTTGAGTTGTCAAGTATAACGCGAATCACTTTACTTTTAAGTTGATTACCAGCTTTTTTCTAACCTATTTAAGTTCCTTTTATTATTCAAAGTTAACTTATGGATGCTACAACCTCCGCAGGACTGATCGTTGGAATTGTACTAATAGCATTGGTTCGCTCGAAAAAGAACACCGACCTTCTGATTTGGGCTGGCGTCATTGCTATGACAATTGTTCCTTATCAAGATTCGGAAGGCAAAATTCAAACCGGTATTTTATCAATTGGAGAAGCCTTTGCCGCACTCACGAATGAAGGTGTAATAGCAATAGCTGCCCTATTTATTGTCGCAGCCGGTGTGAAGGAAACAGGCTTCTTAGGGGCCCTTCTCGAAGCGAGCTTTAAAAGGAGGAGGAAGAGGGAGGTAACCGAAAGATTCAAAATGTTTGGCATGACTTCACTAGTCAGTGCTTTTTTCAACAACACCCCGCTCATGGCTATCCTAGTACCTACCATTAGTCAGTCAAGTAAAAAACATGGCCTATCACCAAGTCACATCCTCATGCCATTATCATTCGCAGCCATATTCGGAGGTTCTTGTACTCTCATAGGCACTAACACTAACCTGATGATTAACGCCTGGTTGATTGACACTGTAAATCATAAAGGATTTGGAATCTTCGAGATTACACCGATCATGCTCCCCAGTGCTCTTCTAGCGTTAGTCGGGCTAATTTATTTCTCCCCCAAAATATTGCCTGAAAGGCTTCCTGTTTTTAGACGGCTAGGAGATTTAAGTGAACACACTATAGAGATGCTAGTTGGTGAACAAAGCACCATGATTGGACTTACCGTAGAAGATGCTGGCTTACGGGGCCTAGACAGCCTTTACTTAATAGAAATTATTCGACGAGGCCAGACACTTGCAGCTGTTTCTGGTAATATAGTTTTAGAATCAAACGATATTCTGTGCTTTGTTGGTGCCGTAAGTTCAACTTCTGAACTGAAACATTTTGATGGTTTGAGAGAACCAGATAAGCGCCTTTTTGATTTCTCAGAAAAGGCAAATCGAAGATTCTTAGAGGTTGTAATTAGTACCTCAAGTTCATTGGTAGGGAAAAGTGTAAAGGACAGCCGCTTCCGAACAGCATTCTCAGCAGCGATATTGGCAGTTGCCAGAAACGGGGAACATTTAAAGGGTAAAATAGGCAACATCGTTCTCCAAGAAGGAGACACTCTGCTGCTTGAGGCAAGGCGAAATCTCCCTAGAGAAATCAGCGGTGGTAAAGATTTTTTTATCGTTAGTGAATCTAAAACAATAGCACCCAAATTTTGCGCTAGTTCTTTCCTGGCCTTAGGAATTGTCCTTGGAATGATCATTGTAGTTACACTGGAATTTGTCACGTTAGTGACAGCGGCCCTTGTAAGTTCTGCTGCGATGTTATTTTTTAAGTGCTGTTCGTTAGAAAATGCTCGCAAGGCAATTGATTGGCAGGTAATTTTAACGATAGGTGGGACTTTAGCATTGGGCAAGGCCATGGCCGCAAGTGGTTTAGCGGAACTCATAAGTGAGAGTTTTTTAATTTTTGTGCCGCGTGGAGATATCTATCACTTGATTGCTTTCTTCCTACTAAGCTCTCTAGCCTCTAACATCATTTCATCTAAAGCTGGAGCTTTGTTTGTACTTCCGATTGCCGCATCCACTGCTGAGTTACTTGGAGTTTCCCTGCTACCTTTCGTGTTCTCGATAATGGTTGGCTCTTCTATGGCTGTATCCAGCCCACTGACCTATCCTTCCAACCTAATGGTTTATGGACCCGGAGGATATGTCTTTCAAGATTATCTACGTCTGGGTTTACCAATCACCATAATCACAGGCACGGTAGGAATTGTAATGATTAATATCCTTGTCCCTTTTTAGGTACTGATTGAAGCTATTATTTAAGATCTAAATCTGGAAGCAGTCTTATATCCTTAATACCATTTATGATCATCAAAACCCTTTCCAAACCTAAAGCAACTCCGGAAAGGGTTTTCAATTCTGATCGGCGCAGAGATGCTAACCAGGCTTCGTCTATTTGAACCTCCGCAAAACCATTTAAAACCCTTCTTCTATTCTCACTCTCGAAACACGCCCTTTGCTCTTCCTCAGACAAAATTTCTTGATAACCATTGGCAAGCTCCAATCCATCCCAAAATAATTCGAAGCGTTTAGCGAGCGTTTTCGGATAAGAAGACAGTTGGGAATAACATCTTAGCTCTTGAGGATAATCATAAACGAAGACTAACTCTTCAGTTTTTAGATTTGCATCACTTAGACATGTTGTCAAAAACTCTAAAAGATAAGCCCTATCCTGAAAGCCCTTGCCAGAATTCACAAGGCCATGCTCTTCAGCGCATGCCTTGAGTTGCTGAAACGAAGCCTCATAGCTGCTGAAACCAAAAGTATGCACAAATAATTCGTCATAGGTTAGTTTCTTAATGATTCCAGATAGCCCTAAATAGTTTAACAATCGGACAACATCGTCCATCAGATGTCTGTAAGACATGTCTATCCGATACCACTCAAGCATAGTGAATTCACTCAAATGGTTTTTACCGCTTTCGTCATCTCGAAACACCGGACCAATCTCGAAGATATCGATCTCGTTTCTACAAACTATTTGTTTCAACGCCGATTCAGGCGAGGTACGCAAAAACAACTCCACTTCATTTTTGAAAATAGAAAAATTCGCTATATTTGGATCAACATTAGAGAAGCGTGAGAGACAAGGTGTTTTTACTTCCGTAACCGCTTGAAGCTGAAAATACTCTCGTGCTTTTGCACTCAAAGTTACGATACTATCCATGGTTAAATCTTACCTAATTTTTTAACTCCCTATGGGCGCGGACAAGTCAATCTTTTACCCGAGAGACGTAATCGCCACTTCGGGTATCTATTTTAAGAACCTCTCCTTCTTCTATAAACAATGGTACTTTCACTATCGCGCCCGTCTCCAATTCTGCCGGTTTAGTGCCACCAGCAGCTGTATCCCCCTTTACTCCCGGATCAGTTTTTTTTACAACCAAATTGACAAAATTTGGAGCTGAAATCGAGATAGGTATGCCATTCCACAGAGTCATTTCGCATTTTTCTTGTCCTTTTAACCATTTTCCAGCATCATCCATAGCTTCTCTACCCGCGCTCACCTGCTCAAAGTTATCTTCATTCATAAAGACCCACTCTGTTCCATCTCCGTATAAGTAGACCATCTCTATGTCGACCACGTCCGCTAGTTCAACACTTTCCCCCGACTTAAATGTTTTTTCCACCACTCGACCATTTTTTAGATTTCTCGTCTTTACTCTATTAAAAGCCTGACCTTTTCCTGGCTTTACGAATTCATTTTCGAGGATATTATAGGGATCCCCATCTAGTAACAATTTTATACCTGGCTTAAACTGGTTAGTGTTAATAGAGGCCATTTTACTCTTCCGATTTATGTTAAAGGTGATTATGATAACTTCAAAGGTCGACAATGTAGAGTTAAAAAGTTGGAAAACTATTCTCCAGCAATCTTATCTCTCTTGGGATGACTTGCTAAAATACCTAAAAATAAGGGCAGAAGATGTTTCAGGTTTAAACATCTTGGAAAGTTCATTTCCTCTCAGAGTAACCAAGCAATATGCATCCAGAATTGAAAAGGGAAATCTTGAAGATCCATTACTTAAACAAGTCCTTCCGATTACTTTAGAAGAAAGATTTAATCCTTTGTACTCAATAGACCCTGTTCAAGAAATAGGGACAAAACAACAACCAAATATCCTCATCAATAAATACCAAGGCCGAGCCTTGATGGTTGCGACCGGATCTTGCGCTATTCACTGCAGGTACTGCTTCAGGCGACATTATCCTTATTCCGAAAAAATTGGAGAAAAAAAAATATCCTCAGCTTTAGATGAGTTAGCAACACGAAAAGATATCAACGAGTTAATCATCAGCGGCGGGGATCCATTAATCCTCGACGATAGCAAATTAGAAAAAATACTTGAGGTAGCGTCATCCTATTCACATATCAAAAGAATCCGGTTTCACACGAGAGTTCCGGTTGTTTTTCCTGAACGAGTTACGCCAGGTTTCCTTCAGACAATAAGCTCATATTCCCCATTATTGGTGATTGTCACTCACATTAATCACCCTAACGAAATTGATACAAACGTAGCACAAGCTATGAATCTTATAAGAAACCAAAAAATAGTTTTACTTAACCAAAGTGTCTTGCTGCGAGGAGTTAATGACAATATTGACGCTTTGTTACGACTTTCCCACAAATTATTTGAAGTAGGAATTTTACCGTATTATATGCATGTATTAGATAAGGTGGCTGGCGCGGCTCATTTTGACCTTCCTCGCTCCAGAGCTCAACTCTTGCAAACAAAACTACAAGAATTATTGCCGGCCTACCTAGTGCCAAGATTTGTTGAAGAAATACCTGGACAGCCCTCGAAAACTTCGGTTACTTAGTTTTGAATTTGAGACGCTTAATCGACAGGGGTGAGCTTATTTATTGATCGAAAGCCTTTGGGGAGAAAAAGTCCACGTTTTGCCCGATCCGAAACATAGTTAGTCTGGTCGCCTTCTTTCATCTTAAACTTTCTTCCAGAATCGATTAGCAAGGACTGTTCCGGTTTCAAGACAGTTATTGCCCGCAGCGTTTCCCTATTGGCACCTTTCTTTGGCACGGGAAAATGCATAATTTTTTGTCCTTTTCCTCGACCCAACAAGGGCATCTCTCCGCACGGAAATATTAGTAGTTTTCCTTGATCAGAACCCGCGGCTATCCAGTCCTTATCTCGATCCCCAACTAATACTGGAGGGAGCATAGACGCTCCTGATGGCACACTAATAACAGCCTTGCCTGATTTGTTTTTGGTAACGAGTTCCTCGATTTTTGCAATAAAACCATAGCCCAAGCTAGAGGCCAGCAGAACTAACTGACTTCCATATACTGTCATTCCGGTAAAATGGGATCCGTCTGGTGGTGTCAACCAGCTTGTTAGAGGCTCCCCATAACCTCTTCCCGAAGGAAGGGAGTGACAGTCTAAGGAATAGCTTCTTCCGGTTGAGTCAAAAATTAAAAGTTTATGATTATTAATACAAGATACCATTGTCAGCAACTCGTCTCCGCTTTTGAACCCTAGATCATCTGGTTTTACATCATGTCCTTTTGCAGCTCTAATCCATCCATTCTTTGATAGGATTACGGTTATTGCTTCCGGGGAAAATAATTGGGTGACATCTAACTCTTGAGCAGCAGGCCTCCCAATTACCTTTGTGCGTCGACTGTCTTTAAAGTTACCTACTTCTTCTTTTATTTCTGCTTTCATGTAACTCTTTAGACGACGCTTCGAACTAAGAATTTCGGATATCTCAGATTTTGTTTTTAGGAGACCCTCTAGCTCACCGACAATTTTTTCCTCTTCTAATTTGGCAAGATTTCTTAAACGAAGATTTAAGATTCCATCTGTTTGCGAATCAGTTAGGTTAAAGGCTCTCATAAGTGTGTTTTTTGGATTGTCCTCTTCCCGAATAATCCTTATCACCTCATCTATATTAAGATAAGCAATCTTAAGACCTTCCAATATATGAATACGCTCTTTGATTTTATTTAACTCAAAATTTAATTTTCGCTCAATTGTGGTCAATCGAAAATCAATCCATTCAGACAACAGAGACGACAGACCCTTGGTAGCAGGCAAACCGTTAACGCCTATAACGTTCAAATTCAGTCTTTGAGTCTTCTCCAAATCTGTGGTTGCAAACAGGTGTAGCATCAGCTGCTCAGCATCTATACGGCTCGATTTCATTACGAGAACTAAACGCACTGGGAACTCATGATCTGATTCGTCCCGCAGGTCATCAAGCATGGGTAACTTCTTTTGATTCATCTGTAGCGCAATTTGCTCCAAGATCTTATTTCCTGAAACTTGATAGGGAAGCTCATAGATTATTATTTCTTTTTTTTCGACTTTGTAGGAGGCGCGAATTTTTAAGGTACCTACGCCCGTTTCATACATGCTGATTAAATCCTCCTCTGGAGTTATCAATTCACCCCCAGTGGGAAAATCTGGTCCTTTTATAACCTCCAGCAATTCCGCAGTTTTCAGCTTAGGACTCGATAAAATCTTTATACAAGCATCACCTATTTCTTCAATATTGTGAGGAGGGATATCAGTAGCCATGCCGACTGCTATTCCTGTAGTACCATTTAAAAGCACGTTCGGTAGTCTTGCCGGTAAGACCAATGGCTCTTCTAGCGTACCATCAAAGTTTGGAGTAAAATCTACTGTACCTTGGTCTACTTCCTCTAAAATAGACTTCGAGAATAGGGTCAATTTGGCTTCGGTATATCGCATAGCGGCAAATGATTTGGGATCGTCGGTAGAACCCCAATTCCCTTGGCCGTCAACTAATGGATAACGATAGCTAAAGGGTTGTGCCATCAAGACCATCGCTTCATAACAAGCCGAGTCTCCGTGCGGATGATACTTACCGATGACATCGCCAACTGTCCGTGCGGATTTCTTATGCTTGGACTGGTGCTCTAGACCTAGTTGCCACATTGCATAGATAATTCGCCGTTGAACGGGTTTCAAACCGTCACCAATATTTGGGAGCGCCCTATCAAGAACCACATACATTGAATACTCTAAATAAGCCCTTTCCGCGAATTCTCTCAACGGGATGCTATCTACCAAACCTTGTGGATAATCAATACTCATACTCTCTACCTAAATTGAGCTAACAAGATTCCCTTTTTTCTTAAGCCAATCTCGACGATCTGCCGCACGCTTTTTTCCCAAGAGCAGGTCCAAAATAGCCTCAGTCTTTCTATCACTATCTAAATTTAATTGGAGCAAAGTACGAGTAAGGGGTTCTAATGTTGTCTCTTTAAGCTGATTTGGATTCATTTCACCTAATCCCTTGAAGCGTTGGACATTAGCGCGCTGAGCTTTTTTAGCCCCGAGTTTTTCTAAAACTAGTTCTTTTTCTTCCTCATCCCTGGCGTAAAATATTTCCTTAGCTGAATCAATTCTATAAAGAGGAGGCATTGCAACATGAACTCGCCCGTCTCTTACCAAGGGAGCATAGTGCTTTACAAAAAAGGCGCATAGGAGAGCAGCAATGTGAAGGCCATCTGAATCAGCATCAGCGAGAATACACACTTTGCCATACCTAAGCCTCTCCATCGATTGCTCACCAGGTTCTATCCCCAAAGCAATCGAAATATCTTGGACTTCGTTAGACCCTAAAACAGTAGCGGAGTCAAGTTCCCACGTATTTAAGATTTTCCCTCTTAATGGAAGAATTGCCTGATATCGCCGATCTCTTGCCTGCTTGGCTGAGCCTCCTGCAGAGTCCCCTTCCACTAAGAATAACTCAGTAACTTCCAGGCTATTCTCGGTACAATCCGCTAACTTACCGGGCAACGCCGGCCCGCCCCCTACAACCCTTTTCCTTATAACCTTGTTCTTTTTTTGCCTTTCCCTTGCCTTTGAGATGATGATTTCTGCAATTTTTTCGGCTGACTCTACATGTTTATGCAACCAAACGCCAAATTCATCCCTGATCGCTGCAGAAACAAAACTCCCGCAAGACCGAGAAGAAAGCCGCTCCTTTGTCTGGCCAGAAAATTGAGGGTTTTTTATTCTAACTGACAGTAAATATGCACAGCTTTCCGCCACATCCTCTGCAGTAATTTTCAAACCCCTTGGCATCAGGTTTCTACTATCAATAAAATCTCGCAAAGCCTCAGCAAGCCCTTGTTTCATGCCTGACAAATGAGTCCCGCCGTTAACAGTCGGAATCAAATTAACGTAGCTCTCTCTCAACAACTCAGCCGGTTCGATACTCCAATAAAATCCCCATTCAACTTCACCATCCTCAGATTTGAAATTGCCAGTCACTGGAGGATTAGGGAGCGCTAAGTCGGCGACCATGTTAGCAGTTAAATACTCAAATAAACCGTCTTCGAAATACCACTCATCACTACTATCATCACGTTCATCTAAGAACTTTATTTTCAAACCTGGACAAAGAACGGCCTTAGCCTTGAGCAGGTGTCGGAGCCTACCAGAAGATATTTTTATACTGTCAAAATAATTTGAATTTGGCCAAAAACGAATTGAAGTACCAGTATTTCTCCGACCAACGGTATCTATTTCTTTTAAGGAAGACTTCACCTCGCCATCCGTAAACTTCATCTCATACTTTTTTGATGCTCTTTTCACTTGAACTTCAAGTTTCTCAGACAGAGCATTTACAACAGAAACGCCTACTCCATGCAGCCCACCTGCGTAGTCATAGTTCTTATCTGAAAATTTCCCACCCGAATGGAGTCTCGTTAGAATAACCTCTACACCAGATATTTTCTCAATTGGATGCAGATCTGTGGGCATCCCTCTTCCATCATCACTAACAGACACCGACCCATCTCCATGTAGCACCACAACAATCTCTTTGCAATGGCCATTCAGTGCCTCATCAACACTGTTATCCACCAATTCCTGAACCAAATGGTTGGGGCGAGCTGTATCAGTGTACATACCCGGTCTTCTGCGGACCGGGTCAAGCCCTGAGAGAATTTCTATATCGGAAGCTGCGTAACGGTCGCTCAATTACTTTTCCGTGGTGTTAAAGGTAGATTAGATTACCTCTTAATTATGCCAGCAGCAGAGCCGTTTTGGAATCCGAAAGTTGGTGATAATTAATTCATGTCCATGAGTAACGATTGATACGCCCTTTCTGATAGGGTAACCGGTTCTATCTGACATGAGGGATGTTGCACCCCCATCATTATCCTCGCACCGGTACTCATCTCTTCTATCATCTGCTCGCTTATAGGGAAACGCAGAAAATGCACAGCAGAAGTCTTATCTCGATCTTCTCTTTCCAGATCCTCATCGGCTATAGCGAAAATCTTATTTCCGTCTCCTACTTGAAACCATATGCCTCGCTCAATTCCTTTTAGCTCCCGCAACTTTCTTCGCCTGACAGATTCGTCTGTGTATTCAAGCATCATAGTGGCCTTGAGATTTCTAGGGTCCGGTACCAACGCGGTGTAAGCGCTCAATTCTTCTTCTATTGCTTTTTTTTCAAAAATCTTTTCTATTCGCAACATTTCTTGGACTTGATACTGGATAGTCATCTTGCTTTCGAAGTAAATGGTAAGATTTGGACCCAGCGCAATTCGCCTGTCTTCTTTGTGTTTCATCACTTTCTCTCGAAAAGCAACCCTTCTTTCAGAATATTGTTCTAAGCTATATAAGTCGTTAATTGTCAAATTATTACTCATTTTCTACTCAACTCCGTATGCGAATTTCAATGCCGCAAATGCAGATTTAAAGGCACTCGAACATTCTGTTCCCTGATCAATCAAGTCAAAAGCCATTGGACAATCGCTTATGTAAATATCTGGAGCACTCTTGTCTATCGCTCTCACGATCGGTCTGCATATCTTTTTCGCTTGAGGATAAGATTCATGTTTAACAGCGTAAGTTCCGTCGTGCCCTGAGCACCTTTCTATCAATGTTACATTCGTGTTGGGAACGAGTTCGAGAATTTCTTTGGTTTTATACCCAATATTTTGGACCCGCTGGTGGCAAGGTGCATGGTAGGCCACATTGCCCAAATTCTCAGTGAAATCCATGTTCAGCTGTCCTGACCTTTTCAAATCTATCAAAATTTCAAATGGATCGCGCATGGCTTTCGCCACCCATTGCACTGCTTCATCATTAGGCAGCAGTAGCGGCAGTTCCTTTCTGTACATCAGTACACAGCTGGGAATAGGCGCAGTGATGACAAAACCCTGTTCGGCAAGCTCCTTCATTTCCGCCATGTTCTGCTCTGCAAATACCCTGACCGACTCGAGATCACCTAATTCAAATTTTGGCATACCACAACAAGAGTCGCTTTTTATCACCCTCAGCATAATACCGTTGTGCTCAAAGACCTTCTGCATATCTGATACGAGGCTAGGTGAATTTTGATTTCCATAGCAAGT
>CACDEI010000038.1 GCA_902551695.1 uncultured Pseudomonadota bacterium | reverse complement strand
GAAATCTAAGGCTAAAATTAGGGGTTTTTCCATTCTCTTATGACGCTGACAAACTTCTATCTTTGATTATTTGAAAAAGCATTTTTGCGCTTCTTTTTCATCTGCCATATTTTGGCGGCATTTTTTAAATAAGCGGGCAATATAGTTAATGCGGCTAATAGCGAGCCAGTAAGCATAGAAATCAGGACTATCCAAGATACTTTAAAAGACCCTTCAGAAAATATATAGTCAACCAGAACAGTTTGTTCGTTTTTCATATGAAAGACGAATCCCAACAAGAAAAACGAAACAATCAGAGTAGAAAAAATAAAACGCGACAGCATAGGACTTTTCCGCTAAGACACAAGCCTAATGGCATAAGTTATTTTCAATTGTTCTTACTAAGGACAACCTGTTCTCTCAAAGCAGATTTATCCTCGGACATCCTCCCATCGTTGACACGTTCTCTCAATTCCTTTCCAGGCTTAAAATGAGGCACATGTTTTTCCGGTAAAGCAACTGGCTCTCCGGACTTCGGATTTCTGCCGAGTCTGGGTGGCCTGTGATGCAAACAGAAACTCCCAAACCCTCTTATTTCAATTCGGCCACCTTCAGCCAAGGATTCAGACATAATATCTAGTATTGTTTTTACTGCTAGCTCGACGTCCGGTTTTTCTAAATGAGCCTGCTTCCTAACTAGAATTTCTATTAGTTCAGATTTTGTCATCTCAATTAGTACAAAAGTTTTAAAAAATGGCGATTAATTAGCTTATTTTACTCTTTGGAGTCCATTTGCTCCTTAAGTAAATCACCCAAGGTGGCTGTCCCCCCACTATCTGTCCCATACTCCTCTAGAGCTGCGGCTTCTTCTTCACTCTCCTTCGCTTTAACTGACAGATTCACAATCCTCTTTTTCCTGTCTATACCCACTATCAAGGCCTCTAGCGAATCTCCCTCTTTTAGCTTCTGCCTGATATCGTCTACGGGATCGGTTGACAGCTCCGAGCCCTTAATCATTCCCTCGACGTTTTCAGCTAATTCTAAAAAGGCGACTTTCCCCTCAATGCTAGCCACATTTCCGGTGACTAGAGTGCCTTTTGGGTTTTGCGCAACATAAGCTGAAAAGGGGTCTTGATCTAGCTGTTTGACCCCCAGGGATATCCTCTCTCTTTCAGCGTCTACTGCCAGAACGACCGCTTCGATTTCGTCTCCCTTTTTGTAGTTTCTGACGGCGTCTTCTCCAACATCATCCCATGCTAGATCAGATAAGTGCACAAGCCCGTCAATACCCCCCTCGAGTCCTATAAATATTCCAAAATCTGTTATAGATTTTATTACTCCCGTAGTTCGGTCATTTTTCTCATGCTTTGACGAGAACTCTTCCCATGGGTTCGGCTTGCATTGTTTCATTCCGAGTGAGATACGTCTTCTTTCTTGGTCGATATCTAACACTTTTATTTCTACTTCTTCTCCAACATGAACCACCTTAGAGGGGTGGACATTTTTATTAGTCCAATCCATTTCAGAAACATGCACTAGTCCTTCCACTCCTTCCTCTATCTCGACAAAACAGCCATAGTCAGTAATGTTAGATACCTTTCCAACCAATCTAGAACCCTCAGGATATCTTCGGGAGACATCTACCCAAGGATCTTCACCAAGCTGTTTTAAGCCCAAAGAGACTCGATTGGTAGAGGCATCAAACTTTAACACCTTTACTTTTATCTCATCCCCCACACTGACAAGCTCTGACGGATGCTTGACTCGCTTCCAGGCCATATCAGTAATGTGAAGCAACCCATCTACTCCGCCTAGATCGACAAAAGCCCCGTAATCTGTCAAATTTTTAACCAAACCGGTCATCTCGACACCTTCTGCCATGTTGCTGAGAAGCGTCTCTCTTTCTGCCGAATTATCACTTTCAACCACAGCTCGTCGAGAAACGACAGCGTTATTTCTTTTTTTGTCAACTTTTATAACTTTAAAATCTAGTGGCTTACCCTCTAAATAACCCATATCCTTTACTGGACGCACGTCAACCAGGGATCCCGGAAGAAAAGCCCTAATGCTGCAAACATCAACTGTGAAGCCACCTTTCACTTTATCAGTAATAATCCCGCTTACGGTTTCCTGCTTCTCACAGGCTACCTCTAGCTCTATCCAAGCTTGGGCTCTTTTTGCTTTTTCCCTTGACAACCGAGTTTCTCCATAGCCGTCTTCAACGGTATCGAGCGCAACATCGACCTGATCACCAATCTTGATTTCAACCTGGCCTTCTTCATTTTTAAATTGGTCCACTGGAATAATCCCTTCCGACTTCAACCCAGCGTTCACCACTACGAAATCGGAGCCTACGGTCACCACTTCACCTTTCACAATGGTGCCTGGACGCATCCTTGCTTCAATTTCACTCTTCTCGAATAATTCTGCAAAACTTTCTGACATATTAGTTGTCTTAAAACCTGTATTGTTGTTAATGCTGTAATTTACCGAATCTAGTCTCTATTAGCTTCTCCGCTAAACTTACGACCTCATCGAGCCCTAGACCGGTGGTATCCAAGATCTCCGCGTCTTTAGCGGGCCTCATCGGTGATTCCTCTCTTTTCGAGTCTCTATTATCTCTTTCAGCGATCTCTTGGGAGAGTCGCGCGAGTCTAGCAGTTATTCCTTTTTCCTTCAACTGCTTAAGTCTTCTAAGCGACCTCTCTTCGATGCTTGCGGTAAGGAAAATCTTCAGAGCTGCATCCGGAAAGACAGTAGTCCCCATGTCTCTCCCATCAGCGACTAAACCAGGGCTTTTTAAAAAATCTCTTTGCTTCTGCAGGAGAACCGCTCTAATCGATGCAGAAGCTGCCAATTTTGAAGCCAGTGTACCTATATCTTCCGTCCTAATGAGGTTTGAGATATCTTGCCCGTTTAGTAAAACCGAGCTTTGGAGGCCGTCATCCAGAAACTCTACGTTTATTGACCGAGCTACTTCGAGGAGTCCTTTCTCATCTTGACTAGAAACATCTCTCTCTGAAACGCTGAAAGCGAGTGCTCTGTACAAAGCGCCGGAATCTAACATAAACCAACCTAGCGTTCGTTTTAGCCGTAATGAAAGACTTCCCTTTCCAGTCCCTCCAGGCCCATCTATCGTGATAACAGGAATCATTTTATGTCCATGTCAATCTTAGCCCCAAGGTTTCGGCTACATCAAAAAAATTTGGAAAGGAAGTATCAATTTCAGCTGCATTATCTATAGTGATACCACCCTCAGCTCTGAGAGAAGCTACAGCGAACGCCATAGCTACTCGGTGATCCCCCTCAGCATCAATTTCACCAGATTTGAAGTCGCCACCTGATATCGTCAACCCATCCTTGAATAACTCTACACTTATCCCCAATCTTCTGAGATTTGTTGCCATGGTTACCAGTCGATTACTTTCTTTATGTCGCAATTCCTCTGCACCCGTGAGCTTAGTTTCCCCACGAGCACAAGCCGCCGCAACAAACAAGATCGGGAATTCATCAATAGCAGATGCCACCAATTTTTTATTAATAACTATTCCATTCAGCATGGAAGGGAATGCGAGAATATCTGCAACAGGTTCGTTACCTAAAACTCGCTTATTTTCAATATGAATTTTAGCACCCATCTCCTTCAAAATAGTGATAGCTCCGTCTCTGGTCGGATTAAGTCCCACACCTTTAATTTTAACTCCACCGGACCGGGCAATAATCGCAGCCACGATGAAAAATGCAGCAGATGACAAGTCCCCAGGGATTTCTAAATCAACTGGGCGCAACTCTCTACAGCCTTGAATTTTAATTTCTTTATCCTCCACACGGAGGTCAACACCAAACTGAGCAAGCATCCTTTCAGTATGGTCTCTAGTTCTTGTCAGTTCCCTTACAACAGAAGTTCCGTTGGCAAAAAGGCTAGCAAAAATCACAGCTGACTTAACCTGAGCACTGGCGACAGGCAAAGTATATTCGATCGCCTCTAATCTTTTCGAACTAATAATATCGATAGGAGGAAAATCCTCTTCTCTTAGATTTATGATAGCCCCCATTTTTCTTAGAGGAGTCGCTATTCTTTCCATGGGCCTTCTTCTAAGAGACTCATCTCCATCCAATCTAGCCGACAAATTAAGGCCAGCCAATATTCCTGTAATGAGCCTAATAGAGGTTCCAGAATTTTGTAAATTTATGGTTCTTCTCGGGTGTTCTAGATGACAACCTCTACCCTTTATAAGAAAACTGAATTGAGAATCAAACTCAAATTCCACACCCATAGACTTAAACGCCTGGATAGTTGCCTTTACGTCATCACCCATCAAACAATTCGCTATTCTAGACACCCCTTTTGCTAATGCTCCACACATGACCGCCCTGTGGGATATGGATTTATCTCCTGGCATGACTACTTCGCCACTTATAACATGCCCTCCTTTTGCAAAAAATTTCTTTTTAAGCATTATTTGCATCCGGAATAACAAGAGTATCTCTAGCGTGCTTGGCTCTTTTTATAAGATCTAAAATACGATTACCGTCCATCACTTCTAAGGCGTCTATAAATTCGGTGAATTTGGTTTGATATTGCGAGCAAGCACTGAGTATTTCCTCTCTATTAGCAAGTATTATATCCACCCAAATTTCTGGATCACTCGAGGCAATTCTGGTCGTATCTCTGAATCCGCCCCCCACCATCGATTCTAATTTATCCACACCACTTTCATCCTGTACTAAATTCATGAGAACATAAGCTAGAATGTGAGGCAAATGGGAAGTTGTAGCCAGATTTTGATCATGTTCCGTGTGAGATAGCAAAGAAACACGTGCACCAGCTGCTCTCCACATATCCTCAACAAGACTAATAGCACTGGAATCCGTTTTCTGACTTGGAGTCAACAAAACATTATGGTTGAGAAAGAGTTCCGCAAAAGCGGACTTTGCTCCCTTTGCTTCTGAACCCGCAATCGGGTGTCCAGGTACAAAGCGACAAAATGAGGCACCCAATTGCTCCTCCGCGTCTTTCACAATGCCACCTTTGACGCTTCCAACATCTGTCAGGATAGTTGTTTCAGATAGGATCGGTCTTAGTTCTGCAAAAAGAGGTCGAGTTGCACTTAAGGGAGCGGCCAAAACAATCAGATCCGCTTCCGCCACAGCATCAGAAAGATTTACAGCTATTTCATCAACTATCCTCAGATCTCTAGCTATATTTAGGTTAACTTCGCTTCTTCCAACTCCTATTATATTCCGAACGAACTTCGCCTTTTTTAATGCCAGCGCTAGAGAACCACCTATCAGACCAACACCCACGATTACTAAACGATTTATCAAAAGCTAGCCTATATATTTCAATTAACAGAAATTGGATAACTTCCAAGAACCTTAAATATGCGACATTTGGCCCTCATTTTTGAAATTGCCTCACTAACCACGGGATCGTAGAAGTGACCGAGAAAATCGACGAAAAACGTGTAGTCCCAGAGGCCTTCACCAGACGGCTTTGACTCAATTCTAGACATACTGATATCTGCATTTGCCAAAATACCCAAAACACCGTAAAGAGACCCCGCTTCGTCAGAAGCGCTAAACATAATTGACGTTCTGTCAGAACCTGAGGTGTTTGGAACCTCACGCCCAAGCACTATAAATCGAGTCGAATTCCTCACAGAGTCCTCAATATTCTTCGCTAATACTTCCAACCCATATATCTTCGCAGCTTCCGCACCAGCAATGGCTGCAGCCTGGGAGTCACCTTTTGCTTTCGTCGCAGCGAGAGCGTTACTACTTGTCCTAATTAGCTCCACACTACCCAAGTTTTCTCTTAACCAGGAAGAACATTGCATTAAAGCTTGCTCGTGCGCGAAAACTTTAGTTATTTGCGATAAATCTTTACCCTTGCTTAATAGTTGATGTTTAATCGGAATAGTTACTTCGCCAATTATTTTAACATTGCCAGCACTTAGGGAATCTAGGGTTTGATTTACAGACCCTCCCACAGAATTCTCAATAGGAACAACACCATAATCACTTATTCCCCCCTCCACATGTCTAAACACTTGGGAAATTTCGTGACAAGGAACACCTTCCGGAAAGGAGCCAAAATGTTTCCGCATTGCCCCGTGAGTATAAGTTCCCTCAGGGCCAAGGTAGGCTACACTGAGGGCCTTCTCACACGAAAGACAAGCCGATATTACTTCACGCATTAAGTGAACCAAACTTTCATCGGTCAAGGGACCATTATTCGCCCCCTTAAGTCGCCTCATTATTTTGGCTTCTCTATCGGGACGGTAATATTCGACCGCACTGCCAGAATCCTTCTTTAGCCGCCCCACTTCTTGGGTTAAGGCAGCCCTTTCGCTGAGTAGATTCAACAGCGTATCGTCTATTTTGTCGATTTCATCCCTTAGAGAACTTAACTGGTTTTCTTTTACCATAGCAAAATCTTCACTAACACCACTCGATTACAACAATGATAGTTTTAGCTCGAGAGCAATCATTGTTGGTCGACCAAATCATCTACTATCGGCTGCAAACCTACGACTTGCTCAGAATCATCCCTGAACTTTTGAAGGCGAATTCCTTGGGTATTACGACCAATAATTGATATCCCAGAGACTGCCTGCCTCACCAGTGTTCCTCTATCTGTTATTAGCATAATCTCATGTTGTTCTTTGACTGAAACCGCTCCAATGACTTTCCCATTTCTTTTGTTAGTTTGGATCGCAATCACACCCTTACCACCTCTTCCTCTAACAGGGAACTCATCATACTTTGTACGCTTCCCATAACCATTTTCAGTAACCGTAAGTATTGTTTCCTCGCCAGCTAGAGATATCAAAGCTATCGCTTCAGCATCGTTGTCCATTGCTATACCCCTAACACCTCTGGCTGCACGACCCATCTCTCTTACCCGCTCTTCAGAAAATCTGATGGCTTTACCATTTGAACTCACTAACATGAGATCATTGGAACCATCGGTAAGAATTGCTCCTATTAGACGATCGCCATCAGCAAGTTTGACTGCAATTATCCCAGACGGACGCGGCCTCGAGAAATTCCTTAAGGCGGTTTTCTTAATGATTCCATTTGCTGTAGCCATCACGACATAAAGGTTAGAGTCAAATTCCTTGACTGGAGACACCACAGTTATTCTTTCCCCCTCTTCCAATGGCAAAAGGTTCACTAGAGGCCTACCCCTCGCAGTCCTTCCGCCTTGCGGGATTTGATACACTTTAAGCCAATAAACTTTTCCCTTGTTAGAAAAACACAAAAGAGTATCGTGGGAACTACCTACATATAGATTTTCTACGAAATCCTGCTCTCTAGTCGTAGCCGCTGTTTTTCCGCTCCCACCTCTTTTTTGTTGTTTGTATGTATCCGTCGATTGGCTTTTAGCGTAGCCAGCATGGGAAAAGGTAACAACCACCTCTTCCTCTGGTATTAAATCCTCCAGCATAAGATCTTCTTTCTGAGAGTTTATTTCAGTCCGCCTAGACTCGCCATATACCTCTTTGATTTCACATAACTCTTCTCTTATTACATTCATAAGGGTCTTCGGATTTTCGATTATTTCAACCAATTCAATTATTCTTTCATTGACTTCCCGATATTCTTGTAAAATTTTATCTTGTTCAAGGCCAGTGAGTCTTTGCAACCTCATTTCAAGAATATCTTTCGCCTGGCTTTCATCCAATCTATAGCCCTCTTTACTCAAACGACTGAGAGATTCTAGTCCACTCGTATTAGCTGACCTGACTTCCTCTATCATTTTCTCAACGACAGATCCTGGACTCCACAGCTTGGCGGTTAAACGCTCGCGAGCCTCAACAGGAGTTTTTGAGGTTTTAATTAATTCAACTATCTCATCAATGTTAGCCAAGGCAACAGCCATACCCTCCAAAGTCTGGGATCTTTCTCGCGCCTTTCTGAGTTCAAACAGTGATCGCCTTGTCACTATTTCTTGGCGATGTTTCAAAAAACACTCTAGTAATTCAAATAGATTAAGAGTTTTCGGTTGCCCATCAACCAAGGCCACTATATTCACCCCAAATACCACTTGCATTTGGGTATGCCTATACAAATTATTCAAGAAGACCTCGCCGTTTTCACCTCGTTTCAACTCGATAACAACTCTTGTACCATCCTTATCAGACTCATCTCGCAGACCCTCGGCGCTAATCCCATCTAATTTCTTTTCCTGGACTAATTCAGCAATTTTCTCAATGAATCTAGACTTATTTACTTGATAGGGAAGCTCCCTTATTACTATCGTTTGTTGCCCAGAATTAGATTGTTCTATATCAGCCTTACCTCGTATGTATATGCGCCCTCTACCGGTCCTATAGGCGTCATACACCCCCTCTGTTCCATTGATCATCCCCGCCGTTGGAAAATCTGGGCCTGGGATGTACTCCAGCAACTCATCAAGAGCTATTTGCGGATTATCGACCATCGCCAGACACGCATTTATAACTTCACTTAGATTGTGTGGAGGGATGTTTGTCGCCATTCCAACCGCTATACCGCTGGAACCATTTACCAACAAATTGGGGATTCTTGCAGGTAAAACTGCCGGCTCAAATTCCTTACCATCATAATTTGGTAAAAAATCAACAGTTTCCATATCTATATCCGCAAGAACTTCCGTAGATATCTTGGCCAGTCTACATTCAGTGTACCTCATGGCGGCTGGGGCATCTCCGTCAATGGACCCAAAGTTACCTTGGCCGTCAACCAGAGGAAACCTGAGAGAAAAATCCTGGGCCATTCTTACAAGAGCATCGTAGATCGCGCTATCTCCATGAGGATGATATTTACCCATCACGTCACCTACTACACGAGCACACTTAACATAAGGTCTATTCCAGAAAACCCCAGCTTCATGCATAGAATAGAGTACTCTTCTGTGAACAGGCTTGAGACCATCACGAGCGTCTGGTAAAGCCCGCCCAACAATTACGCTCATAGCGTAATCCATGTAGGAATCACGCATCTCGTCTTCGATATTGACCTGCTCTAAATCGCGCGCGTACTCATCCATAAGGAGACCATAAGATATTGATTTACATATATTAAGTTGATTCTGCTAACCACTCTTATGATACCACAACTACCCTCCCAAAGCACTACTCTTAATAAGATCGATTACTTTGCCAACAAAGAGCAGATTTTTTCTTCTGTTGGCTCTAGAATTACGCCCTTCTCTGTCACTAAAGCGTCGACCAAACTAGCTGGCGTCACATCAAATACGGGATTGAGCGCGCTAGCCTGCGGCCTAGCTAGCCATTCCCCATTCAACTTAGTTATCTCCTCAGCTTCTCTATACTCTATCGGAATGTCGCGCCCATTTTTAGCTGAGATATCCAAAGTTGATGTCGGCGCCACCACCATAAATTTCGTATTGTGATATTTTGCAAGAATAGCTAACGCATAAGTTCCAATCTTATTAGCAACATCACCATTGATAGCTACTCTATCTGCCCCCACTATCACCCAATCGATTTTAGACCTTGCCATCAAGAATCCGGCAGCGCTATCTGTAATCAGGGTGGCTTCAATGTCATCCTCTCGCAGCTCGGTTACGGTTAACCTAGAGCCTTGGAACCACGGACGAGTTTCAGTAGCGTAAACCTTACTTATTAACGCTTTTTTACATCCGCTTCGAATAACCCCCAAGGCCGTGCCATACCCTGTTGTAGCAAGGGAGCCGGCGTTGCAGTGCGTTAACACTTGAACCCGTTCTTCAAACAACGTTGAACCCATTTCACCCATTCTGACATTCGACGCATAGTCCTGGGAATCAAGCCTAAGAGCGGCCTTCTCCAGCTCGGTTGTGAGGCTTTCCGCGTCCAAGGTTCTAATTAAATCAAGTAGAAGGTTTAATGACCAACTTAGATTGATAGCAGTCGGTCTGGCACTCTTAAGGAATTCTGCACGCTTAATTATGTACTGTTTTCGATCAGCCAATGGCTTTGAATCTGCTTCTTTAGATGCTAAAACTAGACCATAAGCCGCCGCGACCCCAATCGCAGGAGCACCTCTTACAACCATCTTTTTTATTGCTTCATAAACTCTCGAGGAGCTCTCACAGACAAAATAGTCAAAAGCTTCAGGTAACGCTCTTTGGTCTAAAAGTGAAAGCCTCCCCCGATCCCACTTAATCGGTCTCATATATCATCCCTCAGTAAAAATACTTCTCCAACGAAATAAAAATTTAAGCTCTTGCTGGTTCGATTTTAGGGTATTATAAGCCCATGAACACAAAAAAGGCATTACATGCCGGTTGGATTATTCCGGTCAGACCCAAAGGTCAAATACTAGAGAAACATACACTCGTTATCGAAGATCAAAAAATTAAATCAATCTTACCAACGGAAGACTGGAAAAGAAGAAAAAAATCTCGAAATATGGAAGAGTTAGACTTAAACTCTTGTGCGCTTATTCCCGGTTTCGTAAACACCCACACTCATTCCCCCATGTCTTTACTACGAGGTGTAGCGGAGGACCTACCATTTGATGAATGGCTTAAGAATCACATTTGGCCGCTCGAAGACGCCTTTGTCAATAAAGAATTCGTGCGAGATGGAACAGAACTTTCTATCGCAGAAATGTTGCTAAGCGGCACCACGTGCTTCAATGACATGTATTTCTTTGGCGATGAAACCGCAAGGATATCGATTGAAACGGGAATACGAGCATGTATAGGCATGATAGTGATTCAGTTTCCGTCGAAGTGGGCTAGCTCAGTAGACGAATATTTTCAGAAAGGCCAGAAAATCCACGACGATTTCCGTAACCACCCCTTAATTTCTTGCGCCTTTGCACCACATGCTCCTTATAGTATAGATGACCAATCTTTGGCTAGAATAAGCACTTTAGCAGAGGAGCTGGACGTACAGATCCACATGCATATCCAAGAAACAAAAGAAGAAATATTACAATCTTTAGAAGAGTTTGGGTGTTCCCCAATACGTCGGCTCGAAAAGTTAGGATTGCTATCCTCTCGATTGACAGGGGTACATCTTACCGAAGTTTCTGAGGAGGAAATTAACCTCATCGCGCAATCCGGCATAAATGTTGCGCATTGTCCAAAAAGCAACTTAAAACTTGGATGTGGAATAGCGCCAATACTAGCTATGGAGCAGAAGGGTTTGAATATTGCTCTTGGTACAGACGGCGCTGCAAGCAACAATGAGTTAGACATGCTTGGAGAAGCTAAAATGGCCTCATTACTGGCCAAAGGCTCGAACCGAAGCGCTACCGCATTACCAGCCGAAACATGTTTAGAAATGGCTACCCTAAATGGAGCCAGAGCATTAGGACTAGAAGACGAAATTGGGAGCCTTGAGGTCGGGAAAACTGCAGATATTGTAGCAATCGAAATGGGTAGAATCGATAATCTACCGGTATACAACCCTTTAGTACAAATTTTATATAGCGGAAATAAAACCCAAATAGCAAATGTTTGGGTGAGCGGACGTCAGTTGGTTAAAAACCGTAGACTTCTGACGATAGACGAGGATAGGCTGGTCGAAAAGTCTGAAAAGTGGAAAAAAAGAATATCGGATTTCAATCAGTCAAGATCATCTTGAACCATCCATAGAATCCCATTTATTAACGATCTTACAAAATAAATCGGCAGTGCCCT
>CACDEI010000037.1 GCA_902551695.1 uncultured Pseudomonadota bacterium | reverse complement strand
GAGGGACCTTTGAAAAATTCGATTTTGGATTAAATTATAATTTTCTGAAGGCGACTTTTGAAGATGAACTCAGGATTCTGAGTCCCAATCATCCATTCGCCAGCGCTAACGGGGAAGTGTTAGTTTCTAGTGGTGACTATTTACCCAGCATACCAAAACATCAGTTGAAAGTATTTTCGACATTGCGAGTTACTGAAAAACTCATGTTGAGCCCTGGTATGACTTTCACTTCGAAACAGTTTTTAAGAGGAGATGAATCTAATCAACTCCCCAGATTAGATAGTTATGTTCTGTTTGATGTTTCAGCGATATACAGGATGACGACTGGAGTTAGTTGCTATTTAAAAATAGATAACCTATTTGACAATGATTATGAGAATTTTGGGGTAGTGGGAGAGGACCCAAGTTCAGTCATTCCATCGATCAGCACGAATCCTGAACGATTTCTCTCCCCTGGGGCGCCAAGGGGTATATGGCTAGGATTAAAAGTGAGTATCTAAAGGTTATTAATCGTCAATTACTATTCCCCAAGGGAATTTGCCAACCGGTATAGTTAACGTTCGAGTTTGACTAACAGTATCGATCACAGATATCTGATTATCGACTCCATCCGTTGTATAAAGTGTTCGGCCGTCGGCGCTTAGAGCGAGGCCCCACACTCTTTTCCCCACCGGGATACTTTTTTGCAATTCTAGGGTATTGGCATCAAGAAAAAAAACTTTGTTGGCTCGGCCTCCTGCC
Organism: uncultured Pseudomonadota bacterium; assembly: GCA_902551695.1. Lineage (GTDB taxonomy): Bacteria > Pseudomonadota > Gammaproteobacteria > TMED69. Next base: position 10,998 of record CACDEI010000037.1, on the reverse strand, counting down.
ACATAAAGCTGTGACCCATCTCTGCTTAATAAAATGTCCTTAGGCTTCGCACTACTGTCCATGAGCGCATTTTTACCCAGAATATTTCCAGTGCCCACATCGATTTTCTTTACTTCTCCGCTTATTTCCGAGGTAGCGTATGCTACGGTCCCATCCAAACTGAAACATGCAGATCTTGGGCGAGCACCTACTAAAATATTTCTTAGAATGGTATGAGATGGAACCGAAATGAGGTGTAGCATATTCGAGGACTCGCTAGTAACAATCACAATCTTTCCATCTGGAGAGATGGCGACCCCTTCTGGTTCGATCCCTACCTCTATTTCGGCAAGCAGTGCACCCGTCTTGGGATCGTACACCGATGCCTTCGCATCTTCTTCGTTCGAGATGTAGAGATTTCCATTTGGATGCACGGCGAAAGCTTCTGGGTCATCTCCGCTTTTAAATTTTCTTACAACTTGTAATGATTGAGTATCGATAACTGCTATTTGATTATCAACGCTTACTGCCACGTATAGCTCGGTTCTATCAGGCGATAAACCAATACCTCTAGGTCTTGTACCTACCGATATGTTTTTTATTACAGTATTGGATTTGGCGTCTATCACGGTGACAGAGTTTCCGTACTCGTTACTCACGAAGATTCGGTTCGAGGCCGCATAACTGTTGTTAAAATTAAATATAATCAAAAGTAAAAGTAAGTTTCTCAACATTTTTTTCTCTTAGCGTTATTTATAGCAATCGGTGGTACCGAGGCTATCTAGTTGGTTTATGGTGTTAGGACCAGGTGGAGGAATTTCACCTATCACCTCATCATTTTGTGTAATTAGGACCGGTTGCCTTAGCTGCCCGTTTTCACGAAAACTCATACTTACTCCTTTCTGACCATCAAACTTTAAATTATTTTTGATTGTCGAGAGTAATCTATCGGAGTTTGCTGAACGTGCGAGGGTATCAGATATAATTTTAATACTTGCCCAACCCGCCCAAGCATGTTCACTCATAGGTTCGCTAAATCTTTGTTGGTATCTGGAGTTCAATTGGGAAGCAGCATATTTCCTCAGGGAATGGTGCCACCCTATAGCTTCACTGGAGGAATCGACTCTTCCTCTTGACCATTGCCTAATTGCGTCATCGAGCATGGCCTCGCTTGTGATTATATGAAGTAAGTTATCGTGGCATTCCTGCCTGAGCGCCTCTGAGCGTTCGGAGACATTGAAGATAGGAATTTCTGATGACTCTGTTGCAAAAATCCTCAATTCAGTGGCATCCTTCTTCGATACGACCGCTTTGAAATTCCCCAGGACACGAATTTGCAGGGGAGTGGGGTTGTCCAGTATTCGGAACGAGAGGCCTAGAAATTTACCTTGAATATTAGCCTCCTGTAATCCAAGTTCTACACCTCGGCGAGCTTCGCTATTGGTGTCGCCTATGTACCCTATCAATATCTCTTCCTGCGCTAAGACAGTAGAAGTTATACAACAGCCTAACAATAGCACTATCGAATTGAGAGTTTTGCTCATACAAATACTTGGATTTTTATATCTAGTTTTGATAATAGCACTACCTTAATGAGAATGAGACGCATTTCTTAAAATTAATCGCGGAAGACCATGGTTTTTTTGGTAATTAATCGATAGTCTACTGCACAGGAGTGAAGTTCAAAACATGATTCTACAAAAAATTGTTCATTTGGGGATATCTTCGCGCATTTAGCTTGAATGCAGGGCAAAGGTTTTTGTCTTTCGATGTCTTGTGCGGATCTATGAACTTCTACCGAACATAAAGATATAGGAGCACCCGTTATGTTGAGATCGTTACAATTGGAATCTGAGAAATGCACTGGCTGTTTGCAGTGTGAGATGGCCTGCTCGTATGAAAACGAAGGGGTCTTCAATCCATCAAAGTCTAGAATTAAGGTATTTACTTTCCATGAAGAAGGGCGTTTTGCTCCGTATACATGCAGCCAATGTGCCGAGGCATGGTGTTTGCACGCGTGTCCGGTAGATGCCATTACGATAAATCCTGGTACAGGTGCAAAGGATGTATCTGAGGACGTTTGTGTTGGATGTAAAGTTTGTACGATTGCCTGCCCATTTGGCACAGTAAATTATAATGCTGACTCTGGAAAGGTTATCAAATGCGATCTCTGTGGTGGAGATCCCGCTTGCGTGGAGGCTTGCCCGACAGAAGCTATTACCTATGTAGATGCTTCTAATGCTGGCATGGACCGAATGCGTGCGCATGCGGCGCAAACCATAAAATCGTAAGTTTGGGATAATACAAGATGATCAGGAGGTCTTAACCATGGCGTGGCAAAAAAGAGTTCTACGTGTTGACTTGACAAAGGGTACGTGTAACGAGGAGCCCTTAAATATGGAGTGGGCGATGCAATACCTAGGTCAACGAGGTCTTGCAAGCAGATATCTGGCCGAAGAAATTGATCCGAAAGTGGATGCGCTTTCGCCAGAAAACAAATTAATTATGGTGACAGGTCCTCTTACCGGCACTACCGCTTCGACGGGCGGACGGTATTCGGTAGTGACTAAAAGTCCTCTCACCGGGGCCATAGCGTGCTCTAATTCAGGGGGATTCATAGGTGCTGAAATGAAAAATGCCGGATGGGATATGTTCATCTTTGAGGGTAAATCCGAGAAACCTGTTTACCTGCATGTTGAAAACCTGAAAGCCCAATTGTTAAGTGCTGACGAGCTATGGGGTAAGTCTGTATGGGAGACGGATGAAATATTACACAATGTTCACCAAGACCCGTTGGCCAAAATAGCATGTGTTGGGCGTTCTGCGGAACAGGGCTGTTTGTATTCAGGCGTGATTAATGACCTGCACAGGGCTGCGGGGCGTTCTGGGGTAGGTACTGTAATGGCTTCGAAGCAGCTGAAAGCTGTCGTAGTTAGAGGTAATTTAGGGGTGGGTAACATAGAAAATCCAAAAGCTTTTTTGACCGCTACAGCCGAGGCTAAAAAAGTGCTAGCAGAAAATGCCGTTACTGCCGAGGGACTGCCCCAAATGGGCACACAAGTTTTGATGAATGTGATTAATGAAGTAGGCGCAATGCCCACACGTAATTTCAAAGAAGTTCAATTTGAGGGGGCACATAAAATATCAGCGGAAGCTATGCATGAACCAAGGGAAAGTGACGGAAAACCGAACTTAGTTACAAATGCTGCATGTTTCGGCTGCACTATTGCATGTGGTCGCATTTCAACAGTAGATCCAAAACACTATACAATTGAGAATAAGCCAGAATACATGGGAGCATCCGGCGGGCTAGAGTACGAATCAGCTTGGTCACTCGGGTCTGACACAGGCGTAGATGACCTAGATGCCCTTACCTATGCTAATTTCATATGTAACGAGGACGGCTTTGATCCCATTTCTTTTGGGGCTACTGTTGCCGCTGCGATGGAATTATTTGAAACAGGAGCGATAACACTGAAAGATACTGGTGGAATCGAAATGCGTTTTGGATCAGCTGAGGCGTTGACAAAGGCAGCCGAGTTAACAGCTACCGGAGAGGGCTTCGGTCGCGACCTTGGCTTAGGCTCAAAGAGGCTTTGTGAAAAGTATGGAAAACCAGAGCTGTCTATGACAGTTAAAGGTCAGGAGTTTCCAGCTTATGACCCTCGAGGAGTCCAAGGAATGGGCTTAGCTTATGCTACTTCGAACAGGGGGGCTTGTCACTTGAGGGGGTATACTGTTTCTTCGGAGATAATGGGTGTTCCGGTGAAAACGGATCCGCTGAGCACGGAAGGAAAGCCCGAGTTAGTTAAAGGATTTCAAGATGCTACTGCAGCTGTAGATTCGACTGGGTTGTGTACCTTTACTACTTTTGCTTGGACCCTTGAAGATATAGCTCCTCAAGTGGATGCAGCCTGTGAAGGTAATTGGACGCCTGAATCGCTTCTCGAGGCAGGTGAAAGAATCTGGAATCTAGAGAGGAAGTTCAATTTAGATGCTGGTTTGACCAAAGAGGATGATACACTGCCGAAACGATTGTTGAAGGATGCAGCTAAGACAGGTCCAGCAAAGGGTGCAGTTAATAGGCTGGATGAAATGTTGCCCGCCTATTATGAGGCGAGAGGCTGGACTGAGGAAGGTGAACCAAAGCCGGATACTCTAAAAAGACTGAACGTTTAGCAGAGGTAAGAACTTATGCATCACGTGATTGTTGGCTCGGGACCTGCTGGAGTGGTGGCAGCTGAAACCCTAAAAACGCATCAAAAAGATGCACGGGTGACCATCTTAAATAATGAAGACGCGCCCCCTTATTCAAGAATGGCTATCCCCTATTATCTTATCGATCAGATTGAAGAGAACGGGACTCACCTCCGAAAAAATAAAGATCATTATTCTTCCATTGGAATCGACTTAATAAATGGTGAGTTGAGTGCTATAGATCTCGCCAGCAAGACACTACTTCTAAATGACTCAACTAATAAAAGTTTACAATACGATAAACTGCTATTAGCTACTGGATCTTCCCCCAATATCCCAAAGATTCAAGGTATAGAGACCGAGGGCGTAAGCTCTTGTTGGACTTTAGCTGATGCGCGATATCTGCTGAATAAAATAAAAAAGGGTGATGATGTCGTGTTGATGGGGGCAGGGTTTATTGGTTGCATAATACTTGAGGCCCTCGTAAAGAGTGGTGCTAATCTAACTGTAGTTGAAATGGAAGATCGGATGGTGCCGAGAATGATGAATGATGATGCCGGAGGGATGATTAAAGATTGGTGTCTAAGTAAGGGAGTGGTCATTCATACCGGGACTAGGGTTGAAGAAATTGAGAAACTAGACAGTGGTAAGCTTGGTCTGAAGCTCAGTGATGGTAAAATACTGGAGGCTAATTTAGCTGTTTCAGCGACCGGAGTTTCTCCAAATACGGGCTTTCTAAAAAAAGAGCAATTAAAGGTTGGCCAAGGTATCCTTGTGAACAGGTCAATGCAAACAAGCGACCCTGATGTGTTTGCTGCAGGTGATGTGGCGGAGGGGTTAGACTTCTCCACTGGGGAGTATTCCATTCAGGCGATCCAGCCTACAGCGGTAGATCATGCCAGGGTGGCTGCTAAGAATATGATTCAACTGGGATCAGTCGAACATCAAGGTTCAATTAATATGAATGTTTTGGACACTCTAGGGCTAATTTCTTGTTCATTCGGAGCTTGGGCAGGAGTGAAGGACGGAGAACAGGTAAGTTTGATAAATAAAGACAGATTCAAATACTTTAACCTGCAATTTGAGGACGATCTTTTAGTAGGGGCGACGAGCATTGGAATGACGCAACATGTGGGCGTTTTACGTGGTTTAATCCAGAGCAGAATTCGGTTGGGTGATTGGAAAGACCGTCTACTTAAGGATCCAACTAGATTAATGGAAGCGTACCTATCGTCTACTCAAGCCTTGGGTTTTAACTCAAAGGTTTTTGCTTGATAATTTACTAAAAAGCGAATTATAAAAGCGCCAGTACGTATTTAATTTTGAAATAACTTGAAAATAAAATTCAAATTATTTGCCTCTCTGAGTAAGCATTTGCCTGAAGGTTCGGTGGGAAATTCTACTTTTATAGAAATCTTGGCAAACACTTCGATCCACGATGTGCTGCTTCGTTACGAAATCCCTAAGGATACTGTTCATCTAGTTTTACTGAATGGAATTTACATCGAGCCTGAAGAACGGGAAACGCCGATTTTCTCCGAAGGGGACGTGCTGGCTCTATGGCCACCAGTGGCCGGGGGGTAAGGCTGTGCGCATCGACGGAAAATTTTCTGATTTTATTGAGAGGAAGGATTTAGGAATAACTCATAAGGATTTTCAGAGAATTTTCCCGAGAGTATGCGATGTTTGGGGAGAAGTTGGCTCTCTAACAACAGCGAGCGATCGATTTAAATGTGATTTTGAAACTAAAATCGGATTACGTGTTCTAAATAAAAGTGCTGATAAAGAAATTGTTGTAAAAGTTTCCGAAGAACGTCAGCGAAAAATAGGGAGGCTGAAGTTTCCTTATTTAGAGGTGTTATTTTGGTTCAAGGGCTTCGAGAAGCATGAAATTACAAATTTCATGCGCCGGTTCGATACGGCTTTTCAAAAGGGCGGGGGTTAGTGTATCTTCTAGGGAGTTAAGATAATGTCCGTGTAGGGACGCGATGATACAAGGTCTCTATTAATTCAATCAGTTGGCCAGATAGTACAGAAGGGTTCATGAAGCAGCAAAACATATCAAAAAATTGGCTTCTTGTTTATCTGGCTGTTTTGATGGGTTTAAACGGCAGCTTATTCGCGAATGAGATGGATTACTCGCTCACTGTAAAACAAGGTGGGTCGAGCGTTTTCAGAATGCCTTTTGAAGTCAACCACACTAATATGCTAGCTACCAGTTTGACTTACAGTGGCACCGGTAATCAGTCATTTCCCGCTGAAAGTGAGTACAGTGCGTTAAAAATCAATTTCCAGTTTGCTGAGATAACCGATTATTCTCCTTATAATAAATACAGGGTTGACCTCGACACGCTTGGTAAAGGAGTTTTTCAGGAAGAAACGCCCGAGGTATTGAGGTTTTTATCGGAGGGTAATAGTTTCTTCGCGAACCGAAAGATCTACTTGAATTATTTTACTAGTGTGGAGAAGGTAAGAACCAAGTTTTGGGCCGACGGTTCTTATGGTGAGGAGATGGATTTTTGTGGTCCGACAGATTGTAAAAGTCATGCGTCACTGGAATGGACGGCTGGAGCAACGTTTAATCTGGCAGGCTTAAGTTTAACTGGTTACTACAGTGACCGAGACAACACAAGCTTCAGCTCGTTCAGCAAAGGGTCAGGACTACTACGGAGCGATATTCTCAGGACCTACTATCGGAGAGAGGGTTACAGAGTTACAGGGAGCTATGATCTTAATACTGCGACCCGTTTAGGCTTTTCATATGGTAGTGGCGAGTTGTTTGATTCTGTCGATTCTGCTGGAGAAATGATGAGAAATAATTTTGAGCGTTCGTTATGGGCAGTGGGCGTTTATCACGATGTCACATCCTGGCTAAAAATAGTTGCTGAATATAATCGTACTAAAGTGGACCTAGAAAAAAATTCAGGAGATGAAACCAACTCTATAAGTGTTGGAGGTGTTCTCTCTTGGTAGCTAAGCTCACGGGGAAATGAGGAAATTATATAGCCCTATAGAACCAATTGAAGTAGATCTTCTGGATATGCCAGGCGGTCATCAAATCTATGTTGAATCGTGCGGTAAGAGGGACGGTATACCCGTTATTTTTCTTCACGGTGGGCCGGGCGGAGGTTGTAAATCCGACCATCGCAGGTTCTTTGATCCGGATATCTACCAAATAATTTTGTTTGACCAAAGAGGTTCGGGACGTTCGATGCCATTGGGGGGAACTGAAAACAACTCTACCGATTTGCTTTTATTGGATATGGAGGCCATTAGGGAGCATTTTAGGATTGAATCATGGCTAATATTTGCGGGTTCTTGGGGTAGCGCTCTAGGATTGCTGTACGCTGAATCCTTTCCTGCAAGAGTACTTGGCTTAATCTTGCGAGCTTCATTTCTTGCTAGACAATGTGATTTAGACTGGTTTGCTGGGGCCGACGGTGTGTCGAAAATTCTGCCTCGGGAATGGCGAGATTTCGGAAATGCGATAAATTTTAAGAGTGCCTCGAGCCAGGAGATTGTCTCTCATCTCAATGATATGCTGAACTCTTCAGACGAGAAGATTATTATGGAAGCAGCTTTAGCTTGGGAAAGATGGTCTGGCGCAGTAGTATCGTACTCTTTTGATAATAGTTTCGATTCGTTGAGTGGAACCACTGAATCGACCATTGTTAAAGCAAAAATTGAACTCCATTACGCCGTAAACAATTATTTTTTGGAACCTGACCAATTACTAAGGGATATCGCAAAAGTTCCTGGGGTGCCAGTTAAATTAATTCATGGAGGCAGAGATATGACCTGTCTGCCGGATTCTTCCTGGTTGCTTCATAGTTTGATTCCAAATTCGAAGTTGGAAATCATACGAACGGCTGGGCACCTCTCTGGCGAGGAAAAAATGATTGATGCTCTAGTCCGTGCGACCACTGAAATCGCAAAAGAGCTATGAAAACGTTGTGTAGTTTCGCTACTCTTCTTAAAAAAAATAAACCCCTAATTATGGGTATACTGAACACTACACCAGATAGTTTCTCTGATGGTGGAAAGTTTACGACACTTGATTCTTCTTCTGCGCACGCTTTGCAAATGATCAATGAAGGTGCTGATTTAATAGATATAGGTGGACAGTCTACTCGGCCGGGCGCCGTGGAGATTTCGGCGGAAGAGGAAATTTGTAGAATACTTCCGGTAATAAAATGTCTTAGGAAAAAGGCTCCAGGAAAAATACTTAGCGTCGACACGACTAAGGCTGAGGTGGCAGAAACTGTGTTAAAAGAGGGTGTTTCAGTAATTAATGATGTGTCCGGAGGGCAGGGAGAGGATCTGCTAGAGGTAGTATCAAAATATAATGCAGGACTAATAATTATGCATAAAAAAGGTTCACCTGAGACTATGCAGTTGGATCCCAGCTATAATGACGTGGTGGGTGAGATTAAAGCCTATCTTACACATATGTGCGATTTGGCTTGTAGTGCTGGAGTGTCTAGGGACAAACTTGTCGTGGACCCGGGAATTGGCTTTGGGAAACTGCTTACGCATAATATCGCCATACTAAACGCCCTAAATGAGTTTAGTGAGATAGGGTATGCTGTTATGATAGGAACAAGCAGAAAAAGGTCTTTACAAGAAATTTGTGGAATCCAATCTCCTGCTGAGATGGAGGGAGCAACCTGTGCGACTACTGCCTTGGGAGTACAGTCAGGGGCAAAAATTTTTCGGGTACATGATGTAAAGGCAAATAGGCAAGCGGCAGATGTTGCTTGGGCTGTTTTGAATAATAAGTTCGTTAAGCCAGAATAGTATAATTATGAACGACAAATACTCAGGGAAAGTCTTTGATGAAGTGGAAATCCGGGAGGCTTTACAGAAACGCCTGCCGCATTGGAAGTTCTCTAATGGCTCTATCCGACGAATATTTAAAACTGGTGGTTGGAGAGTAAGTTTGATGATCGCAAATGCCGTGGGGCATTTATCGGAAGTGGCATGGCACCATCCTAAGTTAATTATCTTATATGACGAGGTGGAAATACTTTTAAATACTCACGAGGCCGATGGGGTAACAGATAGAGATCTAGCGTTAGCGGAGAAAATAGAGGACTTTATCGATTGGATACCAGGCGACAACGGTGACCAACGTCTTCCAGGGTTGCCGAAAAAACCAGAACTTACCTATATTAGTCGATAAAAATAGAGATTAAACCTTATCTCTGCCAGTCTCCGGAATTCCCTCCTGACTTTTTTTAAGAGACCAACATTTTCAATGGTCATACCTCTGTCCACCCCCTTACACATGTCATAAACTGTAAGTAGGCTTACTTGAACTGCATTGATAGCTTCTATTTCAACGCCAGTTTTGCCTTCCGTTTCTACGCGTCCTATGACGGTAAGGGTGCCCTCTATTTCTTCTAATTCAAAATCGATTTCAATTTTCGTAATGTTAAGGGGATGACATAGAGGAATGAGTTCGGCTGTTTTTTTTGAGGCCATTATACCAGCTATTCGAGCAGATGCGATGACATCGCCTTTTTTAATCATAGAGTCTTTGATAAGTCGACAGGTTTCCGGCTTCATTAAAATTTTTCCGGTTGCTATAGCTACTCGATGGGATGTTTTCTTATTCCTAACATCTATCATGATTGCGTTTCCGCTGTTGTCTAGGTGATTAAGTTTGGTCATTGGTCGATCTCGCTAGTGTGTTTTTTCTTTGTCTGAGTTAGGATATTGATTGATATAGTTGCTGGTTAAATGTATGCAAATAAAAATAAAATTTTTCGCCAGTTTAGCCGAAATCGTGGGGTGTCGCGAGACTGTTATAACGATAGAGGGTAAAGAGACGGTAGAATCAGTCTGGATCCAAGTCGCAGGAGATAGACCTATACCAGACGGGACTTTATGTGCGATCAACCGTATTCATTGTGAGTTTGATAAAGAGGTTAAGAACAACGATGAAGTCGCTTACTTTCCCCCCATGACAGGTGGCTGATATGGTATGTAAGATTGTTGAAGAGTCCTTTGAACCCTTTGCGACTTTAGAAAAGTGCCAAAAAGAGATTTTTGTCAATGGTGCCAAAGTTGGTGCGAATGCCATTTTTGTAGGGACCATGCGAGACTTTAACGACGGTGAAAGTGTCGAGTCGCTTTTTTTAGAACACTATCCGGAAATGGCGGAAAAGGTGCTTTCAGATATCAGAGCTGAGGCAGTGAAGCGTTGGGAGCTAGACGAAGCTTTAATTGTCCATAGGGTAGGGCGTATCTATCCTGGCGACGCTATTGTACTTGTCGCTACCTGGGCGTCGCATAGGGCGCATGCATTCGAATCTTGTCGCCATATGATGGAGATCCTGAAATCCGATGCTCCGTTTTGGAAAAAAGAACGTTTAAAAGAAGGGGAGCGTTGGGTCACAAAGAATACTTCGGGGGTGACCAGTTTATAGTTGTTTCAAGCTCTAAACTCGAAGACTGAAAGGCTGAACTCTTACCATTGCTCCAACTTCGATCTCTCCGCACTCCTCAGGTAAATGAATTAGTGCGTTTGCTTCTGTCATGGAGCTTAATATCCCTGAGCCCTGAGCCGTTAATGGCGACACGATGGCGTTACCATTTTCATCAAAACTTAATATCCCCCTTTGGAATTCAGTGCGACCTGGGTTTTTCCTTATTCTGTAAGTGCTCCTAGCTGTTATTTCTATGGGAGATCTTCGTGTTTCTCCAGCTATTTTAGAGAGGGCTGGTTGAACGAATTGCATGAAGGTGATCATTACTGAAACGGGGTTGCCTGGCAATCCGAAAAAGCTGGACTCCCCGATCTTTCCAAAAGCCAAAGGT
>CACDEI010000036.1 GCA_902551695.1 uncultured Pseudomonadota bacterium | reverse complement strand
GACCGAATCTGGGGGCTCAACGTCGCATGCGGCCGTAGTCGGTCGCTCACTCGGAATACCTACGGTAGTAAAGTGTGGAGAAGGGAAGGTAGTTGAACTGAAAGATGAGGAAGTGACTGTTGATGGTTCCAATGGAATCGTCTACCGTGGACTTCTGCCCCTTAATTATCCAGAGATTGAATCTAATTATCTTGCGGAACTGTCATCATGGCTTGATGAATTATGTCCACTGGACGTATTCTCGTTATCGGATTCTGTCCCTAACGAAGTCTTGGATTTAGATGTTGTAGATGGAGGCAATGACGCTGAGATGTTACCCGCTCTTCTGCAAGAGGTCACCTATGCAAGGGGTAGTATTTTAGATTCAACTGCTGGAATAGCTGCGGCAGTGAGAAGCAGTATAAAAGGAATAGTAGTACCTCATCCTTTGAGTGCGAGACTAGCAGCTATAAAAGTAAATTTGATGAAATAGCCCAAATTTTGAGAGGATAATCAAACATGGATAAGCCTAGTCAACAGGACATTGAGAGCTTAGTAAAACTATTCGGAGAATCAGATTGGAAAGAGATGCACATAAAAACAGACACTCTCGAATTTTTCATATCTGAGAACCCAGGCAGTGGTTTACAGAATAGGTCTGTACAAGCGAATGTGGTAAAAAGCCAAACTGAGGAAATAAAGTCAAGCCCTGTTGTGGCCGAAAAGCCAGAAAAAAAATCCGGGGCTGAATATGAGGTACCAAAAGGAATGTTAGCGGTTCGAGCGCCGAACCTGGGTACCTTTTATCGGAGACCTAAACCAGATTCTGATCCTTACGTTGAGGTAGGAGATGAAGTGACTGAGTCTACTGAAGTGTGCTTGATAGAGGTGATGAAATTGTTCACACCTGTTAAGGCTGAAAGCTCGGGTGAAATTATTGAAATATTAGTATCTGATGGTGAGATGGTTGAGTTTAATCAACCACTGGTGCTAATTAAGCCTTCCTGAGAGTGAGTCGTGTGACAATTCGAAAAGTTTTAATTGCTAACCGGGGAGAAATTGCTGTCCGAATTATTCGAGCGGCTCACGATCTTGGCATTGAGACAGTATTAGTTGCATCAGAGGCTGATGCTGACTCTGGTGCTACTAGAATGGCTGATAAGGTTGTGGTTTTAGGCCCTGCTCCGTCAAAGGCAAGTTATCTCGTTCCTGAATTGATTGTCCATGCGGCATTATCCACTTCATGCGATGCTGTTCATCCTGGTTATGGGTTTCTTTCTGAGCGCGCCATTCTTCCTGAATTATGTGACAAACATGGATTGCGATTCATAGGCCCTAAAGCTACCACCATACAGTCCCTTGGCAACAAAGTAGCCGCTCGTAAAATAGCCAAAGCGTCCGCCGTGCCGTTGGTGAAAGGCACTAGCAATATTACAGACAAAGAAAAGGCTAAAAGAGAGGCTGAAACAATAGGCTATCCAGTACTTATGAAGGCAGCTTCGGGTGGTGGGGGAAGAGGAATGTTTGTGGCTTCCGACGAGAAGGATATAGATGCCCAGTTTGAAAGTGCATCAAAGGAGGCAGAAGAAGCTTTTGGAGATGGTAACTTGTATTTAGAACAGTATATTGAAAATGCTCGTCATGTAGAGGTGCAAATTGCCGGTGATGGTAAAGGCCGAGCGGTCCATTTTGGAGATAGAGACTGTTCGGTTCAAAGGCGCTATCAAAAGATGATAGAGGAAGGACCTTGCAGCATTATGTCAGATACCTCTCGCGAATCGATGCGTTCTGCTGCGGTAAAATTGATGGCAGATCTAAATTATAGCAATTTAGGAACTGTCGAATTTGTTTATGATCCTAAAAGAGATGAATTTTTCTTTATTGAGGTAAATACTCGGATACAAGTTGAACACCCCGTTTCGGAGCAAGTTAGTGGCGTGGATTTAATTAAGTTACAGTTTGCTCTCGCTGAGGGTAATCCTAATGTATTGCCCGCTCAGAACCAGATAGTGATTAAGGGTCACGCGATCGAGTGTCGAATAAATGCTGAAGATCCTGAAAACAATTTTTTTCCCAGTCCTGGCCGCATAGCGAATTGGTCTCCACCGCAAGGTTCGGGAATTCGCGTCGATAGCCATTGTTTTAGCGGATACCAAGTGCCACCTTTTTACGATTCAATGATTGGAAAGTTAATAATCACAGCGCCTGACAGAAATGCTGCTATAGCGAGGGCTATAGCAGCTTTAGAGAACTTTTCGATTGAGGGGATAAAGACGAATTTGAATTTGCTATTGGACGTCTTGAGAGATCAATGTTTCCGCGACAACCGGTTTAGTACAAAGTGGCTTGAGAATGACTTTTTGAATTCTCACGTCAGAGATTAGGAGATTTAACGAATGAAGCGAGTTGAGTTTTTAGATACCACCATGCGAGATGGGCAGCAAAGCCTATGGGGAATGAGGATGAGAGCGGGAATGGCCTTGCCGGTTAGCCCTATTGTGGATAACACAGGCTATCGAGTGATAGATTTAACAGGATCATCGATGTTTGAGTGTCTTATTAAATATAATTTTGAGAACCCTTGGGAAGGCTTGGATCTGCTGGTCGAATCCATGCCTAAAACTCCAATACGAGGTGGAATGAGATGCAATGCCTCCGTTACCTTTGGGGTTACTCCCGATTCGTTAATGGATGCGTGGATGAGACAATTAAACGAACATGGGGTTCGGAGTTTCTGGATTTACGATGTTTTGTTCAATAATGACAAAACTAAGAGACTTGCGAAAATAGCTAAAGAATACGGCTCGGAAGTGTCGGGCGCTATTATGTTTACGTTGAGTCCTGTGCATAGTGATGAGTATTATGCGCGTCAAGTGAAAGAGTTAGCTGCCTCGCCAGATATTGATACAATATTACTTTATGATACCGCCGGTGTTTTGGAAAAAGAGCGTCTTTCCACTTTGCTTCCTGCCATCTGTGCCGAGGCTAGAGGCAAACCCATTGAATTTCATTCTAATAACTTATTGGGTCAGTCAGCCAAAGCTTATTTGGACTCTTTAGAGCTTGGAGTGACAATATTACATACTGCTGTTCGACCTATGGCCAACGGACCTTCCGTGCCCTCTATTGAGGTGATGGCAAAAAATGTGGAATTGCTAGGGTATTCTCATAATTTAGATACTTCAAAATTCTCTCCAGTAGCGGATCACTTTGAGAAGGTTGGAATAGCTGCGGGGTTTTTGGTCAATCAGCATGCAGAATATGATGTCATGTCAATACGACATCAAATCCCAGGGGGTATGGTGGGAACTTTGAAGGCTCAGCTAGTACAACATGGGCTCAGCGATCGCCTTGAAGACGTCCTAGAGGAAACTGCGAGAGTTAGAGAAGAGCTGGGATATCCTGGAATGGCCACTCCTTTCAGTCAATTAGTGGGCACTCAGGCTGTACTAAATATTGTAACGGGTGAGAGATACTCTTCTATTCCTGATGAGGTTATCCAATATGCTGCAGGTTTTTATGGAGAACCGGCGGGCCCTATTGATCCCAATATAATGGATAAAATTATGTCTAGTGCTCGTGGTCCGGAGGTATCCACTAATCCTCCGCCCCAACCGACTATCGAGGATCTAAGAAAAGAGTTTGGAACAAAGGATGACGATGAGCTTATTTTGCGAGCACTGGTGCCCGGGGAGGGGCTCGAAAAAATGCGTAATAGTGGCCCAGTTGCAAAGTCCTATCCATATTTAAATGATCCAGAACTTGGACGAGTTGCAGCGCTAATGAAAGTCGTGAAGAGTCCCGTTTTCGATTTAAAATCAACATCCATGGAACTATCATTGAGAAAGGATTAAGCATTATGCGAAGGGCTGCTCTAATAGATGTCGTGCGGAGTCCATTTGGAAAAGGTAGGGAAGGAGGGGCGCTTTCTTCTGAGCATCCAGTTGATCTTTATGCAAAGGTCATAAGGGCTTTAGTAGAACGTCAAGATATAGATCCAAATTTAATAGAAGATGTGATAACAGGTTGTGTTTTGCAGGTAGGGGAACAGGCTGGGAATATTGGAAGACAAGCTGCCCTAGCTGCGGGTTTACCAGAGTCTGTGCCCGCATTGACCTTAGATAGAAAGTGCGGGTCTGCTCAGCAAGCGATTGACTCTGCGGCCCAAGGTATAATTGCTGGGGCGTATGATGTTGCGATTGCAGGTGGAGTGGAAATGATGAGTGTAGTCCCCATGAAAATGAATCGGATGGGGAAAGATAGCGAAGGGCCAATCTTCAGGGAAAGGTATCCTGATGGGCTAGTCCATCAAGGTATCGCGGCAGAGAGAATTGCTGCGCGATGGCAGTTGGGTAGAGAGGAATTAGATCGATTCTCTTTAATGTCTCATCACAAAGCCGCAGCGGATCAAGAAGCGGTAAAAAAGGATATCGTTCCCATTCGCCTCAGCGACGGAGGTCTGGTGGATCGAGATGAAGGAATAAGAGCAGAATCAAACCTAGAGAAAATGATGAGTTTGAGGACCGCTTTCGAAAATGAGGAGATGAAGAATCGTTTTCCGGAAATATCGTGGTCTGTTACTGCTGCAAGCTCTAGCCAAGTGTCTGATGGGGCTGCCGCTTGTTTGCTGGTTGAAGAGAAAACCGCTGCCCGACTAAATTTATCACCGCGTGCCTATCTAACACATTTTGCGGTTACAGGGGATGATCCTTTGATGATGTTGACTGGGGTGATACCTGCTACCCGAAAAATTCTGAAACGTGCTGGGTTATCTATTGATGATTTAGAGGCATATGAGGTGAGTGAAGCTTTTGCATCGGTGCCCTTGGCATGGGAAAAAGAATTGCGGGCTGATCCAGAGAGACTTAACGTATTTGGTGGTGCGATCGCAATAGGGCATCCCGTGGGTGCTTCCGGAGGGCGTCTTGTGGCTAACTTGTTGCGCGCTTTAGAGTCCGGTCAAGGCCAATATGGTTTGGTAACTATGTGCGAATCGGGCGGGATGGCCAATGCAAGCCTTTTCGAGAAAGCATAATAAAAGTGGTTTCTGAAATCGATTAATAATAGGGTGAAAATATGGGCAGAGTCAGTGACAAAGTAGTGATAATTACGGGGGCAGGTTCAGGGATCGGCGAAGCGTGCATGGAACTTTTTGCTGCGGAGGGTGCCGTGGTCGTTGGTGTGGGAAGACGTGAAAAAAACCTTCAACTAGTTCTGGAGAAGGTAGAAGCTTCAGGTGGTCAGGGTTCCATAATTCCGGCGGATTTGAGCGATTATGACTTGGCCAAAGGCGTGGTTGAAAAGACGGTTCAGGACCACGGTAGGGTCGATATTTTAGTGCACTCAGCTAGCGTTGGATGGAGTTGGAGTCATGAGAGTTCTGACTCTATGAATGACATCGCCAATACACCTCCAGAGAAATGGCACGAAGTTATAGGAATCAATTTAAATGCCTGTTATTTCATGTGTCATTCGGTTCTACAACATATGTTAACTGAGAAAAAAGGCTCTATTGTGAATGTCGCGAGTATCTCGGGAATGGTTGGTATGCAAAATGCTCACACCTATTGTTCGGCAAAAGGAGGAGTCATTAATTTAACTCGTGCTATGGCTAATGCTTATGGAAAGCTTGGTGTCCGATCAAATTGCGTTTGTCCTGGCTACACGGATACTCCCATGATAGCCGATGTGATTGATATTTTCGAGGACGAGCAAACAGCGGATTACCTCACTCCAATGAGTAGACCTGGAACCCCCGAAGAGATGGCATTTGCATGCCTTTATCTGGGATCGGATGAGGCGAGTTACTGTAATGGGGTCATTTTGCCGGTTGATGGGGGTACAGTGGCTAGACAATAAAATTGTAATCCTATTATATTTTAGGAATTATTTATTGATTGGCTATCCATTATTACTGTTGAAAATATCGCGGTGCATTTTCCAGCTTTTGCCTGATTTCTTCCATATAACTATATATTTCAGTGAATCAACCACCTTTCCATCTTTTCCTCTGAGAATTGCCCCTCCAGACTCAATTAGACTGGTTCCTTTAATATCTACTTCAG
Source organism: uncultured Pseudomonadota bacterium (assembly GCA_902551695.1). Classification (GTDB taxonomy): domain Bacteria; phylum Pseudomonadota; class Gammaproteobacteria; genus TMED69. The sequence goes on along the minus strand of CACDEI010000036.1, from coordinate 6,643 downwards.
ATGTTCTTAGCGTAAGGGATCCAAGACCTCCGTCGCTTGCTTCTTGCCACCATTTTTCTATTGCCTTTTTACCTTTACAAGACTTTTGATTAGGCGGCATCAAGATAGCGTCCTTCGTATAGCAGCCAGAGACGCCGGAAAAGTCTCCGTCTTTAAACATAGTCGCTAAATTCCTATTGGCTTCTTTTAGAAAATTTAAGGCTGCAGTTTTGCTGGTCATTTACTTAATCCTTATAGTGATGTCTTCGAGTGAGCCTACGTCTTTTAACATGAAATTAAAAGCTTTCACGCCGCTTTTTACACAATTGAGTTTAATTCTTCGAGAGATGCAATAGTATGATCAGCTGTAAGCGTTTCTTTCCCTGTTTGTAAGGGCGGCTCCAAGCCGCCGTCTAGGATAAGCACAGTTGTGAAGCCCAGTGGGGCAGCACCAGCAATATCATGCTCAGGAGAGTCTCCAACAAAGAGAGAATCCCTCGCATTTATTCCGGCCCTCTTAAGTGCTAGTTCGAATATCACTCTATCCGGTTTACAGGATTCTGCCCTTTCCGAACTGATGGCGTCATCAATTAATGGTTTTAAATTTCCCTTATCGATTAGTGGGTTTAACATGTCTTCATCTATATTGGAAACGATAGAGAGGTAGATATCTTTTTCTTTTAAAGTTTGCAAAGTGCTCAAGCAGTCCTTTTTTATTTCTAAACATTTAATCATCTCTTGACGATGATGATCGGTATACCAAGAAAGTAAGTCGGGTCCAATGTTGATTGCCAAACGTTCTAGAAAGGACTCGAATACCTCATCAAAAAAATTTTTGTGAAGGTAATATTTCTTGGTGGAATAGTATTTTGCTATTTCGATAGATGCTTCTTTGTAGGCCAATTTTATTTGATTATTTTCGCGGGTGGCTCCCGCTCGCGCTATTGCTTCTACTAAAATTGGGAAGGTAGTCCTGGTGACATTCTTATAACTGAATAAGGTTCCACCTAGGTCAAAAAAAATCCCTTTTATCATGGTTCTATTCCTTCGTCGTCGATATATTTCCCGGTAGAATCTCTTGATTCTGGTTGGTTATTTTTGGTAACATTCTCGCCCATTGATTTGATTTCCCCCAATCTCTTCCTTAGTTTTTGCGCTTTAGAGAGGCTGCCGCCCAAGAAAAACGGGGCTCTTTCATAGAAAGTAATCAGATCTTGAATGATAGCTTTATTTTCAGGAGCCAATCGGTGTGCAGTCTCGAAAGAGGTCAGTGCTTTTGGAACGTACGTCATTGCTTTTATCCAGCTAGAGTTTTCAGCGAGACGACCCAAGCTTTTGCCTTTCATGTGTAAGCATTTGACACATTTGGGGTATTCCAGGACTAACAAACTAAAGGTATCCGCCGCTTTGCGGAATAGCTGTCTTTCGTACTCTGCCTCTCCTTGATCCAAGAACCTAGAAAAATTGGTGTCCTCGGATCGCGAATTATCGGAAAAGAAACATATAAAGACAGCGCCCAAAAATCCCGAATTGAGTATCTGATATTTTTTCATTTAAGTTTGAAAAGCTCAGTTCTACAAAAATACTATCGATTTTTTAATAGCTGTTTCGCGTTATTCCAATTTTCATCAAATTGCTGGACAGTATCTAAGAGTGCAGTGATTTTTGTCCATTTCCATTTGCCTTCTTCATAAATAAATTCTTCTTCGTAACGTCCAGCTATAAACGCACTGCCTTTGATGCCCAGCTTATTTTCAGACTTAAAAACGACGGGACAGTCAACATACCATAGGGCAGAGGCGGCTTTTCCTCGAACTTTTATTACAGAGTTAGAGACTCTATGTTGACTATAGCTTAAAATCGAAGGGACTGTTTCGAAAAGAAATTCGGCAACAGCGGCTTTTCCTTCGATAAGCGGAAAGCCCGTAAAATCCGCAACTACTTTCTCCGTAAGATGGCCTAAGATTAATTTTCTTTTGTCTACCCCGGAAACGATTAAGTCAATGCAGTAGCAGTATATTTCGTGTTTTAAGTCTCGAATTGCTTCTTTATTTTCAAGTTTGAGAATTCTATCTTCTAATGAGTTCATTTTGTGCTTGGCCTGAGTTTTATCTAACTATATCATTTATAGCGATTTTGAGTTACTGAAGTTTGAAGTCTGTCTTTGAATTAAACCACTAGAAAATGTAACGTGAGAGATATAAATAAATTTTATCTGAGTAAAAATTGCTATGGATAGTAGAACGCCGATCTTGGTAGGAAGTGCCCAGTATGTTGATCGTAACTCGGCGAGCATTGAAAGTTTATCACCTACGGATATTGCGCACTTAGTAGCGGAGGAAGCAATTAGAGATGCGTCGAAGTCTCTTGGATTCAGGCAGTCCATTGATATTCTTGTTTCCGCTCGTTTGTTTGAGCACTCAGTGAAAGGTGTGCCTATGTGGCCCAATCCTTACGGGGGGCCTGATAACGTGCCTGGAGCTGTAGCCAAGAGGCTCCGTATCAATCCAAGGCATCTGGTCTATGCGGAAGTGGGAGGAGAAACCCCGCAAAGGTTAGTAAATCAGATTTCTGAAAGGATTTTCGAGGGGGAAATATCAACCGCCTTATTAACAGGAAGTGAAGCGTTATTCACCATTCGAAGTGGTCGGAGGACAGGTTTGGAATTTGATTGGAATGAAGAGATCGGAGGGTGCTTTGATGATCTTTGGCCAGAACATCAGATGTCGAACGAATACGAAATGAAACACGGTATTACCTTTCCCGTCCAGGTATACGCGCTTTTTGACCAAGTTCGGAGAAAAAAAATAGGGTTGAGTTTGGAAGAGTACCGTCAAGCCATAGCTGAATTATTAGTGCCATTCAGTCAAATAGCTTCTAATAATCCGTATGCTCAGTTTCCTAAAGAGTATGCCGCAGAATTTATCGCTAGTTTTAGTGAGGAGAATTTTCCGATTTGTGAACCTTATTCAAAATGGATGGTTGCTCAGGACGCTGTTAATCAGGGGGCCGCAGTAGTGCTAACGTCAGTCGCTAAAGCGACCGAGTTTGGCATACCTGAATCTCAATGGGTTTTTCTAAAAGCTTACTCTGATTCCGACGAACTTCTGGTGACACACCGGCCAGATTTATCCAAATCTCCCGCGCAAGATTTTGCTTTGTCCTCTGCGCTCGATAGATCCGGTTTACAGGTTAATGATTTATCTTTTATTGATCTCTACAGTTGCTTTCCCATAGCAGTGTGGACCGCCCGTGAATCCTTGGGTTTAGGGTCTGAACAGAATGTTTCGCTAACAGTAACTGGTGGATTGCCTTTCTTCGGAGGGCCTGGCAATAATTACAGTCTTCATGCGATAGCCCAAGTGGTTCGTTTACTCAGGGGCCATAGGGAGAATAAGAGTGCACTTGTTGCAGCAAATGGAGGTTATCTTTCAAAGCATTCGGTTGGAATCTATAGTACCACTTTGGAAGAAGCGTGGAAGATAAACGCAGCAAGCAGCGTGCACAATCCAGATGATAACGCAGTATCCGTTATTGAAAAGGCCTCCGGGACAGCCTTAATTGAATCTTACGCAGCGGTTTATAAAAAGGCGAAGGAGGAAACTGGGTTTATTGTTGGAACACTAAACGAAAGTGGAGAGCGATTCTTGGCTATGCCCTGTGCAAAAAATCCCAGATCATTAGCAATGCTTTTTGATGGCGATCCCATTGGAAAAGAGGTTTCTGTACAATTTGACGAAACGGGGCTCAATTTTTTCTCGCCCAAATAGGAGATAGCGGATGACAATACCTAATTTATCATCATTTGGTTTCGACGAGGATCATCAGGCAGTTTTTGATTTGGCCTACCGTTATGCCCAGGACAATCTGTATTCTCTATGTGAAAAGATGGATAATGAGGAGTGGTTTCCAGATAAAGAATTTCGCTCTATGGCTGATGCAGGTCTTCTAGGAGTTACGGTTCCTACTGAGTTTGGTGGGGGTGGCCTGGATGTTTTGTATCAATGTTTTGTGTGTGAAGCCCTAGCGTATTGGAACCACACCTTGGCAGCCTCTGTTCTGGCAAGTGATAACCTCTGCGTAGATAATTTAGTTCGTAACGGAAGTGGTATGCAAAAAGAGCAATACTTCCCAAAGTTTTGTGACGGTTCATATATCGGAGCTTTAGGAATGACAGAACCTGGGGCGGGTTCAGATGCTCTTGGAAGTATGTCGACGACAGCAAATAGGGTGGGAGACGAATATATCCTTAATGGAAGAAAACTATTTATCACTAATGGGCCAGTAGCTGATGTGTTATTGGTTTACGCTAAAACTGATAGGGAAAAAAATAAACATGGTATATCAGCATTTATAGTAGAAAAAGGCTTCGAAGGTTTCTCAGTAGCTCAAAAACTTGACAAGATGGGATGGCGAGGGAGTCCCACTGGTGAATTAGTATTTGATGATTGTCGAGTTCCAGTTGGTAATTTGGTTGGGGAAGAAAATCGTGGGAATATTATTATGATGAGCGGCTTGGATGTGGAGAGAGTTATAGGTGCCTTCTATGCCTTGGGTATTACTCAAAGAGCGCTTGACCTTTCCTTGGATTACGCTCGTGATCGCAAGCAGTTTGGTGTCAGTATTGGTAATTTCCAGATGGTTCAGGCTCTACTTGCAGATATGTACACTGACCTAGAAACTATGCGAGCATTGACCTATCAGCTTGGTCGCGAAATACAGAATATTAGCAGAGGAGAAGGGGGAAGGGGTGTAGTTCACAAGCGATCTGCGGCGGCAGTTTTACATGCCGGAAGGGCCAGTATGAGAGTTCTTGATTCAGCTGTTCAAATACACGGGGGAATGGGTTTCATGAGAGAGAGCGAAGTTAATCGGCTTTATAGAAGCGGGAAGGTTCTAGAAATAGGAGCGGGCACAAACCAAGTGAGACAATTAATAGTAGCGAATGAACTTCTGAGGGAGTCAATTTGATTTTCAGGAGGTGCCTTCATTCACTATTTGCTTTCCCTTCTCTGTTTGAAACGTCTCATTCCACCTAACCACCTTTCGTAATCGGAAGTCTTTCGCTGCATGTAGGTTAGAACTTCGGGATGTGGCAGTATTAAAAATTCTTCGTCATATACACTTTGTAAAACAACTTCCGCGAGGAAGTCTGGTTCAAGCATACCATCAACACTAGCGACGCTATCCTCTCTGCCTAATGTCATGGCAGTTTTAACTGCTTGCGGGCACAATACAGACACCTTGATGCCCTTTGAACCATAATTAATGGACAAATATTCAGCGAAGCCGATAGCGGCATGCTTGGTAGTAGAATAGGCGGCCGAATCTATATGTGTTAATAGACCAGCAGCGGAAGAGGTGTTAATTAGGTAGCCACTTTCTCTTTTTATCATGCCCGGTAGAACTGCTCGAGCAGCATAAACATGCGCCATTACGTGAATAGACCAGTTTCTCATCCATTCTTGATTCAACGTATTCTCATCACCTTCTACATAAATTCCAGCGTTTGACATGAATATATCGATTATTTTGGTCTGAAGGGTTACTTCATTTACAAGTGCTTTGACACTTTCCTCATTGGAAACATCGCAAACAATCGGAATAGCTCCTATCTCTTCTGCGGTTTTATTCAATAAATTTTCATTTAAATCGGCTAAGAATACTTTGTCAGCGCCTTTGTTCACCATTAGCTTTCCTACAGCTTTTCCAATTCCGCTTGCGCCGCCTGTGATTACGACGACTTTCCTCTCAATATCCATTTGAACAATAACTCCTTAAAGTTAACTTATTTGATTGGGACTCCAACCGCTTTCTATTTCTCTTCCTATAACAATTCTTTGTATGTCATTTGTACCCTCGTAAATACTTAAAACTCGAGCGTCTCTATATAACTTTTCGATACCAGTTTCGTGGAGATAGCCATCGCCTCCAAAGATTTGTATTGCGCTTGAAGTGACTTTTTCAGCTATTTCGGAAGCGTAAATCTTCGCTATGGAGGATTCCGCAATACATCGCTCCTTCGCGTCTGCTTTTTGTGCCGCAAATAAGGCCAATTGTCTAGCGCTGATAATTTGGGTAGCCATGTCTGTCAAACGGAAGGAGAGGCTTTGGTGATTCATGAGAGTTTTACCGAAAGTTTTTCTTTCAAGTGCATAAGATCGTGCTTTCTCAAAAGCCGCAGAGGCGACGCCTATTGCTTGCGCCGCCACAGCTATGCGCCCCGTATTTAGTAGGGTCAAGCAAATTGAATAGCCGCTCCCGAGTTCACCCAATAGCGTATTATCAGAGACTTTACTATCATCGAAAATCACATCTGCTGTATCTATATTTCGATGCCCCATCTTGTTTTCCAGTCGACCTATTTCATAGCATTCCCTAGGCACCAAAAATAAGGATATGCCCTTCTTTCCGATATTTTTATTAGTTTTTGCAGCGACCAGCGCCACTGACGCTGATGCTCCGCCTGTTACGAATTTTTTCCTTCCATTGATGACGTATCCGCCAGATACTTTTTTTGCGGTGGTTTCTATTGAGGAAGCATCCGAACCGCTGCTTGGTTCGCTTAACATAAAACAGCCAATCGTTTTACCTGTTGCCATTCCATTAAGGTACTGGGATTGTTGGTATGCGGAGCCGTATCTCTCTATAGCCATAGCGACCG
>CACDEI010000035.1 GCA_902551695.1 uncultured Pseudomonadota bacterium | reverse complement strand
ATGTCAGATTTACTCTAGTGTTTGTAAAATGTTTTAGACGTGTATTTAGTAGTACAATGTTACAACATCTGGTCGTATACATAAATAAAGCTAGGTTGCGGCAGTAATTAAGATGACTCAAAAGGTAATCAAGGTCGAATGAAAAATCGAAAAATACTAGTAACTAGCGCTTTGCCGTACGCAAATGGTCCTATACATATTGGGCATTTAGTAGAGTATATCCAAACTGATATTTGGGTGAGATTTCAGAAAATGTGTGGGCATGAGTGTTATTATATCTGTGCCAGTGATGCTCACGGTACTCCTATAATGCTGAAGGCTGAAGAAGAAGGGATTTCTCCGGAGACTTTGGTTACGAAGACACGAGAGGAACATCTTGAACATTTTTCCGGATTCTCCATCGAATTTGATAATTTCCACACCACACATTCTGACGAAAACAAACATATAGTTGAGCAAATTTACAGTTCTTTGCGTGACGAAGGGCATATAAAAAAACAGCCTGTTCAGCAATTTTTTGATCCGGTAAAAACTATGTTTTTACCGGATCGTTTTATTCGAGGTACTTGCCCCTCGTGTGGTGCGCCCGATCAGTATGGGGATAGTTGCGAAAAGTGCGGCTCCACTTATTCTCCCTTAGACTTGATAGGCCCTAGGTCAGTTTTAACATCCAGTCCTCCTGAGATTAAGGAGTCAGAACATCTTTTTTTCACTCTAAGTGCTTTTACAGACGTGTTGTTGGACTGGATGGAGGGGGTTGATTTACATCCCAGTGTGAAGAATAAACTAAATGAGTGGTTCAAGATCGGCTTAAAAGACTGGGATATTTCTCGCGATGAACCTTACTTCGGTTTCAAGATCCCAGATAATCCAGGCAAATATTTTTACGTTTGGTTGGATGCACCCATAGGATATTTGGGGAGCTTTAAAAACTTTTGTGAAAAAAAGGGTATGGACTTTGATCATCTAATCCGTGAATCGGCAGACTTGGAGATGTTCCATTTTGTGGGTAAGGATATAATGTATTTTCATACCTTATTTTGGCCCGCTCTACTGAGTGCCTCAGGTTTCAAGTTGCCGAGCAATGTTTTCGTTCATGGATTTTTGACTGTTAACGGTCAGAAGATGTCAAAGTCCCGAGGCACTTTTATCACTGCGAAGCAATATCTAGAAAATCTGGACCCTGAGCATCTACGTTACTATTTTGCCGCTAAAATAGGCTCCTCAATTGAAGACATTGATTTAAGTTTGGAAGATTATACTTTTAGGGTTAACGCCGATTTAGTCGGTAAGTTTGTAAACATCGGTAGTCGATGCGCTGGGTTTTTAGAAAAGAATTTCGCTGGTCGTTTAGGTGGTTCAGTCGAAAATTCTGAACTGCTCGAAAAATTTCAACACTCTTTCGGTGTAATATCTGAAGGTTATGAAAAGAGGGAGTATAGAAAAGTTATTCGTGTAGTAATGGGGCTTGCTGATGATGCAAATAGATATATTGATGACAAAAAGCCTTGGAAAATCGCAAAAGATAAGTCGAAAAGTGCAGAACTTCATGAGGTGATTACACAAGGGATTCTCATGTTCAGATTACTGGCGATTTATCTAAAACCGGTTTTGCCGGAACTGGTTGGGAAAGTTGAAAAATTTCTTAATGAGTCAAATCTGGTGTTCAGTAATATTTCCGATGTGCCCCTCAATAAAAAAATTAGTAAATTTGGTAGGTTGACGGACAGGATAGTGCAAGAGAGCGTAGATAATCTTCAAGCCACACTCAAGGAAGGCAATATGCAAAAAGAGGATAAAGAAACAGAGCAGTATATTTCGATAGAGGATTTCAAGAAGATAGATTTCCGGGTGGCTACTATCACTGCCGCTAAAGAAGTCGAGAAGTCTGATAAATTAATAGAAATAGAATTAGATTTGGGCGATCGTACCAGCACTGTTTTCGCTGGAATAAAAGGAAAATATGAGGTGGCTGAGCTACTTGACAGGAAAGTTGTGTGCGTAGCTAATTTAAAGCCGAGGAAAATGCGATTTGGCATCTCTGAGGGTATGATCTTGGCTGCATCTGGAGATCAAGAGGGGCTATTTCTATTGGGACCTGATGATGGGGCTGAAGCTGGTATGATCGTTTCTTAAACAAAGTTCGCTTGTTCTTGGGAGCCTTCCGCTTGAAAAACCGTTTTTTTATGCAGTCAGAGATTTTACAGGTGCTGCCTAATACTCAATGTCAAAGGTGTGGTTGGGAGACTTGTGCTGATTTTGCAGCTGGGCTTTTAGAAAGCAAGAGCTCTATAAATGATTGCTTGCCGGGCGGTGAGAGGGTACGAAAGGCTTTGGCAAAGCTGTTAGATCAGGAGCTTGTTCCTCCCGGGCCGATACTCAAGGAGGAGAAAGCTAGGGTGGCTTTCATTGATGAAACTAACTGTATTGGATGCGCAAAGTGTCTACCAGTTTGTCCAGTAGATTCAATAATCGGAACTAAAGGAAAAACACATACAGTAGTTGAGCAATGGTGTACGGGATGCAAACTTTGTGCTTCAGCGTGTCCGACTGATTGTATAGACTTCGAATCTTCTTTACTGACATATATTGTGATTTCGAAAGAATCTGCTGCTTTGCGATTTGTTGAAAAGCAGCAGAGAGTTGAACTCAAAAATAAGGACAAAGAAAAAGTCGAAAATTTCATCGAAGTAAAAGAAGATGTGAAACATGAATATTTAACTAATCTATCATTAAAATTAGACAACGACTCGCCATCGGATGAATAAGAGAAATATAGAAGAATTTTTTTCAAGACTCTCTAGGAAAAACCCTAACCCGAAAACGGAGCTAAAGTTTAGTAATAATTTTCAGCTCCTAGTAAGTGTAATACTTTCGGCGCAGGCTACAGACATCAGTGTGAATAAAGCAACTGAAAAATTGTATGCAGTTGCACCTAACCCTTTTTTAATGTCTTTATTGTCAGTAGACGAAATCTCTTCTTACATAAACACGATAGGGTTACACAAAAACAAAGCTGCTTTTATCAAGAAAACGACTGAGGAAATCCTAACCACATACGGAGGACTTGTCCCGAAAGAGCGAAGTCAGCTTGAGGCGCTGCCAGGAGTAGGCAGAAAAACTGCTAATGTGATTTTGAATATAGCTTTTGGTCAAGAAACCATTGCGGTCGATACACATATTTTTAGAGTTGCTAATCGTACCTCTTTAGCCGCAGGTAAATCTCCAACCGAAATCGAAAATGTTCTGATTAGGAAAACGCCGGCAAAATATAAGAAAAACGCACATAATTGGCTTCTTTTGCATGGACGTCATGTTTGTAAGTCAAGAAATCCCAATTGTTTAGACTGCCTCGTCTCTGACTTGTGCACATGGCGCGAGAAAGTGAAAAGCTAATACTTTGGTGTATTCGTTCTTTATACTCAGTCCCTAGTTACGTAAACTAACGACGTCAGAGAGAAAAAACCATGAATAAATTGGGATTGAAAATCATCAAAAACAAAGCCCGAATCGCTATTAGCGTGTTGGTTTTGTTGGCATTTTTGGGTCATGCTGCCGGGGAATTTAAAATTCCATTGGTGGAGAGACTGGAGAACATTACCTATGACGTACGTGTTCGTATGAATGTAAGTTCTAAGAAAGATGATTCTGTGGTTATCATTGATATAGACGAAAAAAGCCTAACAGCAGAGGGTAGGTGGCCGTGGTCAAGAGACAAAGTGGCTCGCTTAGTATCGAGAAGTTTTGATACCTACAATGTCTCCTTGCTCGGCTTTGATGTGGTGTTTGCTGAACCTGATGAAAGTTCTGGACTGAGCGTACTAGAAAAATTAGCGGAAACCCAGTTTAAGACTATCCCGTCTTTTTCGAACAGGCTCACCGAACTACGTAGTACTCTTGATTATGATGAGGTTTTCGCTCAAACCATTAGCCAATATCCGGTGGTGCTCGGGCTACATTTTAATGTAGAAGAGCATGGGTCTGATGCTGAACAGATAGGTGAATTGCCGGAACCAGTGATGAAAATTGGCATCTTAGAAAATAGTAGTGAACTTTTATTGGAAGCGAACGCTTTTAGCTCTAACTTGCCTAAATTGAATAGAGCGTCTTTGGGGGCCGGCCATTTTTCTCAACAACCGGATATAGATGGTGTAGTTAGGCGACAGCCTGCGTTGATTAGTGTTGGAGAAAATGTGTATCCATCATTGGCTCTCGAGATTGTTAGAAATGCCCTGGGTGGAGGTGATATTACTCCTGTTTTCGAGAGTTCCAGCGAAGGCACTTACCGTTCGCTAGAATGGTTGAACGTGGGGGGTGCGGCAATGATACCTGTTGATCATTTTGCAAGAGTGGTAGTGCCTTACAGGGGACTGCAGGGAAGTTTTGACTATGTCTCGGCCACGGACATTATGCAGGGTACGGCGCCGCAGGAAATGCTAGAGAACAAAATTGTGCTAGTTGGAACTACCGCTCCAGGCCTCTTTGATATGAGGGCTACCCCTGTTTCAGAGGTCTTCCCTGGCGTAGAAGTACACGCCAACTTAGTATCTGGTATGTTGAAGGGGTTAACATTACGTAAGCCAGAGTTTGTCAGAGGCTATGAAATTATTCTTTTAACGGTGAGTGGGCTAATAATGATGGCAGCAGGAACCTTTCTCAGCCCCTTTCACGCGAGTATTTTCGGCGTATTAATGATCGGAAATACGCTTAGCTTGGCGTATCTCGGCTGGTCGGAAGGTCTTATTCTACCGGTTGCATCAGGTCTTTCTATGATAGTGACGATGTTTACGCTTCACATGTCCTATGGATACTTCGTTGAGACTAGGGGTAAAAAACTTCTCACAGGTTTATTTGGACAGTATGTGCCACCAGAATTAGTGCAGGAGATGTCTGCCTCTCCTGAGAGCTATGATCTAAACGCTGAGAGCAAAGAGCTTACTGTTCTTTTTAGTGATGTTAGAGGTTTTACCAGTATTTCGGAAGTTCTATCACCAAAAGATCTAGCAGATTTAATGAATGATTATCTAACACCAATGACAGCGGTTATTCACCATGCTAAGGGAACAATCGATAAATATATGGGGGATGCGATCATGGCGTTTTGGGGGGCACCCATATCGGACGCAGATCATGCAAGGCATGCGTTATGTGCTGCGGTTCAAATGCTAGAGGAGTTGAAGAAAGTCAACTCTAATTTCAAGGCAAGGGGGTGGCCGATTATAGAAATTGGAATTGGTGTTCACTCAGGATTAATGAATGTAGGAAATATGGGCTCTGAGTTCAGGATGGCTTACACAGTTCTGGGTGATAACGTAAATCTGGGATCTCGTGTAGAGGGCTTGACGAAAATATATGGCGTAGATTTGCTCTGCACTCAAAGTACTGCTGATTTAGTATCTGAATATTTTTATAGAGAAATAGATAAAGTAAGGGTTAAAGGTAAAGAAACTCCGGTTACTCTTTTTGAACCTTTCTACCCTAATCAAAAACAGCTCACTGAGAGTCAGGAGTGGGAATTAAAGTCTAATGCAGTCGCTTTGAGTCACTATAGAGAGAGGCGTTGGGAAAAAGCCATTGAGCTATTTTTAGAGTTGAAGAATAAGTCAGAAAAACCGGCTCGATACGATATCTTTTTAGATAGGTTATCATTCTATGTTGATAACCCGCCTCCCGATAATTGGGACGGCGTATTTGACCACTTAACAAAGTGATTTTGTGCAGTCTATTTTAGCGCTCGAGTTGGCTAAACTTTTCAGGCTTATCTTTCCAGTTATCTGCGTCTTCTAGCGGGTCTTGCATTTCACTAATGACAGGCCATTTTAAGGATAGTTCTGCGTTTAACTCAAGATAATGCTGTTCATCGTCGGTCAAGTCATCCTCTGATTTGATGGCTTCCGCCGGACATTCGGGCTCGCAAAGTGTGCAGTCTATACATTCGTCAGGATCAATCACTAACATATTAGGGCCTTCATGAAAGCAATCTACGGGGCATACCTCCACACAGTCTGTGTACTTACACTTTATACAGTTTTCTACAACTACAAATGTCATCCTATTACCACTTGATGTTCTTTGTTAACATTATATACTCAACAAAAAATAACTCCAAGTTTTCCATATTAAGTAAGCTTGCTTTGCAAGTCACTAAGAAGTGTTAACGCTTCTTCCTTCGAGATATCGCCTAACTTCAGTCTTTTTATTTGCGAGATAACTTCATATTCCATATCAGAAAAGGCGAGGGAAGTTGTTTTCTTCAAATCTGAAGAACCATTTTTTTCCAGTTTCTTTAATATCTGCCTTGCGTTTTTTATAACCGTCAATGGTACTCCAGCTTTCCTGGCAACTGCGATCCCGAAGCTTTTATTTGTTGCGCCCTCTCTAACCTCGTGCAAAAAGGTGATATCTTCATTCTCTTCAATTGCGTCTAACCTCACATTTGAAATTGTGGGATATTCAATTGGCAAATCTGTTAGCTCAAAGTAGTGGGTAGCGAAAAGACAAAAGCATTTATTAATTTCAGCCAAATGTCGAGCGGTTGAGCTAGCAAGAGCTAAGCCGTCGTAGGTGCTTGTGCCTCTGCCTATTTCATCAATAATTACCAAACTGTGGGAGCTTGCATGATTAAGAATGTTGGCCGCCTCTTTCATTTCGACCATAAAAGTGCTCTCTCCGGCGGTTATGTTATCAGATGCACCAATCCTAGAGTAAATGGAATCGATTGGCCCAATCCGAGCCAGCGTCGCGGGCACGAAAGAACCGATATGGGCCATTAATATAATTATTGCAGTCTGCCTCATATACGTAGATTTACCGCCCATATTTGGTCCGGTTATGAGGAGGATTTTTTTGTTTTTGCCGAGCTGTAAGCTGTTAGGCACAAAAGGGGTTTGGTTGTTGCGCTCGATTGTGGGATGGCGGCCATTTTCTATGTCTATACATTCAACGGAAGTAAAAGCCGGCCTTACCCAATCAAAAGCTAAGGCTCTGTTTGCGAAATTAGATAAAACGTCAATTTTTCCAATAACCTTTGCCGTTTGAAGCATATTTTCAGAATGATGGTTTATAGACTGAACAATCTCTTCATAGATCTTTTTCTCGTGTGCAATAGCTTGTCTGGTTGACTGTAAAACGTCTAGCTCATGTTTCTTGAGTGCTTCAGTGGTAAATCTTTCCGATGCTTTTAAGGTTTGTATTCTTCGATATTCTTCTGGGGCAGTAAAGGCTTTGCTTTTGCTAACCTCTAGGTAATATCCATGAACTCTATTAAAGCCTATTTTTAGATTATTGACGCCGGTTCTATTTCTCTCAGTATGTTCCATTGTAGATAAGATGTTATTAGATTCTACAGCTTTGTTTCGAAGCTCATCTAGTTCGTCATTGAAACCAGGGGCAATTACACCGCCATCTTCTAAATTGTTTGGAGGCTCTTCAGAAACTGCTCTGTCGAGAATTTCTAAAAGCTCTTGGAAATTCATAATCTGATTAGATAGATTCTTCAGATGTGGACTCTCGCTATCTAGTAGAAGGTTTTTTACTGAAGGCAAGACCGTGAGTGTATCCCGCAATCGCAATAGATCCTTTGGTTTAGCTCTGCTTAAGTATAGACGGGTGACTATACGTTCTAAATCAAAGATCCGGCTGAGTTCGATTTCTAAGATATCCCCAACCTTTCTCTCAATAATATCCTCAACTAGGTCTAGTCTATAGTTTAACGTCTTATGGTCTCTTTTAGGGGACGATAACCATCTTCTGAGCAATCTTTTCCCCATAGGAGTTTTTGTGTTATCGATAACTGATAGGAGGCTAGAGGATGAGCTCTCCAACATAGGTTCAATTATCTCCAGGCTTCTTCTAGTAAAGCTATCTACCTTTAGATTATTTTTTAGGTTATCTACTTGAAAAGACGAGATATTTTTAAGGTTTGCTCCGTTTGTTTTTACACAATACCTAAGCGCGGCTCCGGCCGCTCTCAAAATACATTCCGGCGAGTTTTCTGTATTAATAAATTGTTTATGAGAAATATGATTAGCTAATATAGATTTAGCACGAGCAATTTCGTAGTTCTCCTGGCTAAAAAGTTGGACCTTAGAGTACCATTTTCTAGATGTAGTAAAATTGGCATCTTTCGGTAAGATTATTTCACTAGGGTTGAGGCGGTCTACTTCTCTCTCAAGATCAGGTAGAGTCTCTACAATAAAGCCGCCAAATTTGGCAGTATTTATGTCCAAATAGGCTACACCAAAAAACTCTTGGTTATCTTTAAATATAGCCATAACTAAAGTGTCACAATCTTCATCTAGAAGACCGTCCTCGGTAACAGTGCCTGGGGTAAGTACTCTGACTACCTTTCTCTCTACAGGTCCCTTTGTAGCTGTGGGGTCTCCAGTCTGTTCGCAAATAGCCACAGATTCACCTAAATTCAGTAGTTTTCTTAGGTATGGTTCGGCAGCATGGGCAGGTACACCGGCCATCGGAATTGCTTCGCCTGCGCTTTTCCCGCGAGAAGTTAAGGTAATGTCCACAAGCCGCGAGGCTTTTTTAGCATCTTCGTAGAATAGCTCATAGAAATCTCCCATTCGATAAAATAACAGGGTGGAGGGGAAATCTTTTTTGATTTTCCAAAATTGCGCCATTACGGGAGTGTGCTGTTGCTCTGACATTAAGCAGGCCTTATCATTTGTATTTGTTTATTATTTTGGAAATTTATTCATTGGGCAAGCCTGTATGGAAAATCTATTTGAGATTATGGGTGTGATGTTGAAAAGATACAGTGAGAGCTAAGAAAAATTTTGAGAGGTACCGCTAAAGTTATGGGAAACAAGAAAGAAGAAAAGGCATTTCAGTCGGACGTTAAACAGGTTCTTGATCTGGTAATTAATTCTCTATATAGCAACCGTGAGATTTTCTTGCGGGAGTTGATCAGTAACGCTGCTGATGCTACTGATAAGCTAAGATTTCTTGCTTTATCAAACGAGGATCTATATGAGGGCCAATCTGATGAAGGTATAGAAATAGATGGAAGTGAGGAGCAGGGCACTATAACGATTCGGGACTACGGTATTGGTATGACCCGGAAAGAGATAACGGAGAATTTGGGAACAATTGCTCGCTCTGGAACGAAAGAGTTTTTCCAAGGGTTGACCGGCGATCAACAGAAAGATTCAGACTTGATCGGGCAGTTTGGCGTAGGGTTTTATTCGGCCTTTATAGTTGCGAAGAAAGTAGTTGTGACCTCGAGAAAAGCTGGTTTGGAGCTTGATGAAGGAATCAGATGGGAATCTGATGGGGTGGGCGAATACAGCCTAGAAACTGTGCGAAAGAAAAAACGTGGTACTGAAATAATCTTGTATTTAAAAGAAGATGCTAAAGAGTTTGCAAATCTCTTTCGCCTCAAGTCCATATGCCTGCAATATTCTGATCACGTCTCCATACCCATAAGTATGCCTAAGCCAGAGGGCGCGACAGGCTATGAGGTCGTAAATCAAGGCACTGCGATGTGGCGAAAGGCTAAGTCCGAATTAAAAGCAAAGGATTATAAGGAGTTTTATAAAAGCCTATCGAGTGATTCTGAAAATCCAATGAAATGGGTTCATACCAAAGCGGAAGGAAAGCTAGAATACACGTCGCTTTTTTATATCCCCTCGAGAGCTCCTTTTGATTTATGGGATAGAAACGGAAAATCGGGGGTAAAGTTATTTGTCAAAAGAGTGCTGATAATGGAAGATTCGGAGACCTTATTGCCTAGGTATTTAAGGTTCGTTAAGGGTGTCATTGATACAGATGATATGCCTTTAAATGTTTCTAGAGAGATTCTTCAAGAAAACAAAAAGCTTGAAACTATTAGAGCCGCTTCCGTTAAAAAAATTCTGAGCATGATAGAGTCTTTAGCCAAAACTAAGGGGTATCCAAATTTCTGGGAGACCTTTGGCAATGTGTTAAAAGAAGGCGTGGTGGAGGATTTTGAAAATAGAGACAAGATCTCCTCTTTACTAAGATTTTCTAGTACTAATGATTCTAATTCTTTAACTAGCCTTAAGGAGTATGTTTCGCGAATGAAGGATGGGCAGGAAGATATTTACTACGTCACAGCGGACAACCTAGAAACTGCCTTGAACAGCCCTCATTTAGAATCTTTTAGGGATAAAAATATAGAGGTTCTCTTGATGCATGAACCTATTGACGAGTGGGTAGTGGGACATCTACCGGAATTTGAATCTAAGAAAGTCAAGTCGGTGCTAAATGCTGATCTGAAAGAGGAAGCGAAATTAGATCAGAGTGATAAACATGATTCTCCTTTGAACGAAGAGCAAAAGAAGGAAATATTGTCTAGATTGCAAGCTTCCTTAGGTGATTTAGTTGCAGATGTTGCTGAAAGTCACAGGTTAAAAGATTCTCTGGTTTGTTTGGTTTCGAGCGAGGAGCAGATGAGTCCTAATCTGGAGCGTGTTCTTAAAGCTGCAGGTCAGGAAGTGCCTGTTTCTAAGCGGATCTTAGAAGTAAATTTATCTCACCCACTCGTTACTGTGATTAGCTCAGTGCAAAGTGACGACGAGCTCAAAGACTGGTCCACGCTCCTCTACGAACAATCCATCTTGTCAGAAGGTGGCAAGATGGGTGACCCGGCAGGTTTTGTGAGGAAAATGAATGCGATGCTTATGAAAGCTAATGGCGCGGATACCTAGGTAGCGAACTATGTTATTCTCTTTTTCTTTGTAAAGCGAGTTATAAACCTGATGTCTGGAAATACTTTTGGAAAGCTTTTTACTGTGACTACTGCTGGAGAAAGTCATGGGTCAGGTTATGTTGGTATTATCGATGGTTGCCCACCTGGCTTGGCTTTGTCAGAATTAGATATTCAAAAAGATCTAGATCGGCGAAAACCTGGTCAAAGTAAGTTTACCACCCCAAGAAAAGAAGAAGATCTTGTGAAGATTTGTTCTGGTGTTTTTGAAGGTGTCACTACCGGCACTCCGATAAGTTTAGAAATATTAAACAATGATCAAAAGTCAAAAGATTATTCGGAAATAAAGGACAAGTATCGACCCGGTCATGCAGATTATACTTATATAAAGAAATATGGTCTTCGAGATCATAGGGGTGGGGGAAGGTCGTCGGCCAGAGAAACTTGCATGAGGGTGGCTGCTGGAGGAATAGCAAAAAAATATCTCCTTGAGAAATTTGGAACTAGAATTCAAGGATATCTTTCTCAATTAGGGCCAATAGAATTGAATCTGTCGGATCCAGAGGAAATAGAGAAAAATCCGTTTTTTTGTGCCGAGCCCCAAAAGTTAGAGCAATTAGAATCGTTCATGGAAAGCCTACGTAAAGAAGGGGATTCTGTAGGTGCAAAGGTAAGCGTTTTTGTCTCTAACGTCCCAGTCGGATTAGGCGAACCAATTTTTGATAGGCTAGACGCCGATTTGGCAAAAGCGCTCATGAGCATAAATGCAGTAAAAGGTGTAGAGATCGGCGCGGGGTTTGAAGTTGTGAGTAAAAAAGGATCGGAAGTCAGAGATGAAATAAGCAGTGAAGGTTTCATCTCAAATAATTCTGGAGGAATCTTGGGTGGCATATCTAACGGCCAGGATATTCTAGCTAGTTTAGCTTTGAAGCCTACCTCAAGTATTCGTTTGGAAGGCAATACGATTGAGCGAAGTGGTAAAGAGACTAAGATTTCAACCCACGGTAGGCATGATCCTTGCGTTGGAATCAGAGCCACGCCTATAGCTGAGGCCATGGTGGCCATGGTGTTGATGGACCACGCGCTTCGGGATAGGGGTCAAACGGGAAGGAATTTCTAAAGGTGCTGATCCTGTATTGCTAAAGAGATCTTCCTAGTTCTCTTCGTTGACGTTAGCTCGACTAGGTCGCTTACGATATTAATAGACTTTTAAAATACCTGTGGCTTCATTTTCGATATTTAGAAACTCGTCGAATTCATCTCCCTCCGTTTCTGGCGGATTGCCATCATGTATGTCATAGGTTCTTTGTTGGCGCCATGCTTCTCTAACAAATGTATAAGGGTCTATGGCGGCTTGGTCTCTCATGCGGGTCGCATCTAATAAATTGGCCCTGGTGTTTATTGCGTTAAAGATTCCAACAGGAATAGTCACGACTGAAGCTAAATAGGTCATTGGATTGGTAGCCATCCCCATCAAAGGTGAAGTTACGTCTCTTGTAGAGCTGGGGCCCAAGAGGGGTAGCATGATATATGAACCTTCGGAAGCCCCCCACACTGCTAGGGTTTGACCCAAATCCTCGTTCCTGCGTTCTAAGCCCATGCTGCTCGCGGGGTCAAAAAGCCCTCCGATGCCAACCGTGCTGTTTACGATAAAGCGAGCGCTGTCCTTGGCAAAAAATGACAGTTTCCCTTGTAGTAAATCATTAGAAATCGTATTTACGTATGTTAAGTTGTCAAAGAAATTAGTTACGCGATCTCTAATAGGTTCGGGCGCCACGTCTACATATACTTTTGCTACAGGTTCTACAAATTTTTTGTCAAGTGTGTCGTTAATTGCATAAAATTTGCGATTCAAGTTTTCGGCCGGGTCGTTGTTGTTTTTCGCCGCATTTGATGAGCAACCGCTTATTCCTAGTAGCACCAGACTGATTAGGACAATTGTAAAAATATTTCTTTTCATTTTTCTTGATAGTACCGTTTCTAAGTTTTAAATCTGAAAAACCCATATTGCCACAGTTTATTTGAATTCGCACTAACTAAAAACGCGTACAGGTTGAAAGGGTCAAAAGGCGGTAATTACTAATAGTTTTTCTTGGTCCGAGCATCGAGTTTTTTTGCGAGATCTCCCAACGTATTTGATTCGAGGAAACGCATATAGTCTGCTCGCTTTAGAGAGAGGTCGGATACTCCTTGAGCGACAACGTTGACTATAAACCATCGTTCCTTTTTCTTATACAAAACATATTTTAGTTTGGTGATAGTGTCTCCGGGATTAATCAATGATGTCTCAATCACTGCCTTATTTTTACGGATTGTCTTTTTCACTAATTTAAATTGAAGCTTTGAATTTCCCTTAAAGTTGAGAACATAGTTGTGTACAGCGACACCAAGTAATGATTTTTCAAAATCCT